>SBFZ01000383.1 GCA_006227095.1 Bacteroidota bacterium
CTACGTGCGTACGGGAGATGAGACCTGGAAGAAGATAACAAAATTCTGGATGACCCTCTTCGGTATCAACTTTGCCATCGGGGTAGCCACAGGTATCATCCTTGAATTCGAGTTCGGCACCAACTGGTCAAACTACTCCTGGTTCGTGGGTGACATCTTCGGTGCGCCGCTGGCTGTGGAAGGGATTCTCGCCTTCTTCCTGGAGTCGACCTTTGTGGCCGTGATGTTCTTCGGATGGAACAAGGTGAGCAAAAAATTCCACCTGGCATCCACATGGCTTGTCGCCATAGGTGCCAACCTGTCAGCTCTCTGGATCCTTGTTGCCAACGCCTGGATGGAAAACCCGGTCGGAATGGTTTTCAATCCTGATACCGCCCGAAACGAGATGAACAGCTTCCGTGAAGTAGTCTTCAACCCCGTGGCTGTTGACAAGTTCTTCCATACTGTTACCTCGGGTTTTGTACTTGCTTCTGTCTTTGTCATCGGCATCAGTTCCTGGTTCCTGATCAGGAAAAGGGAAGAACTGCTTGCACGCAAGAGCATACTTGTGGCAGGTATATTTGGCCTGGTCTCAGCCCTGGCCGTGGCCCTCACGGGAGACACCTCGGCACGGACCATTGCGAAGGTTCAGCCGGTGAAATTCGCAGCCATGGAAGCGCTTTATGAGGGGAGCACTGATGCAGGCCTTACCGTAATAAGCGCCCTGGCGGACAACGGTGACCGGATCGGTGAAAAAAAGGTCTTTGAAAAGAAACTGAAAATTGAAATACCCGGGCTTCTCTCGGTTATGACAACCGGGCAGCAGGGGGGGTATGTCCCCGGTCTCAAGGACCTGGTAAACGGCAATCCTGAAAAGGGTATTCTCTCCGTAACTGAAATGATGGAGCGGGGCCGGTATGCCAGGCAGGTCCTGACTGACTACAAGGTGGCAAAGGAACTGGGTGACACTGACTCAATGGCTTCGCTTGCCGCAAAGTTTGAGGATTCCGATTTCACTGAGAACTATTTCAAATATTTCGGTTACAGCTATTTTGATCATCCGTGGCAGGTGATCCCTTCTGTCCCTGTCACCTTCTATGCCTTCAGGGTGATGGTAGGTCTGGGCTTTTTCTTTATACTTCTCTTTGTCATTGCCATATGGTTTCACAGGAGGGAGACGCTTGAAAAGAACCGCTGGTTCCTGTGGCTCGCCCTTTTCTCAATACCCCTCGCATATCTTGCCAGTGAGCTTGGATGGATTGTTACGGAGATGGGTCGTCAGCCCTGGATCATTCAGAATCTCATGCCTGTACATGTGGCAGTCTCAAATATCAGTGCCGGGGCGGTGCAAACCACCTTCTGGCTCTTCGCGGTGCTCTTTACCGCCCTGCTCATAGCCGAGATTTCCATAATGGTAAGACAGATCAGGACAGGACCAAAACATTAGGAGGAGAAAACCATGACAATGATGATATCACATGCATTCCTGCAGAACTACTGGTGGCTGATAATATCACTGCTTGCCGGTTTGCTGGTCTTCCTGCTCTTTGTACAGGGCGGCCAGTCATTTATCTTTTCCCTTCCCCGCAATGACATGCAGCGGAAGATGGTTGTCAACTCCCTTGGACGCAAGTGGGAGTTTACCTTCACAACACTGGTCACCTTCGGCGGAGCCTTCTTTGCCTCATTCCCGCTCTTCTATGCAACCAGCTTCGGCGGTGCATACTGGGTATGGATGGCCATACTCTTCAGCTTCATCATCCAGGCGGTTGCGTATGAGTATCGTTCAAAGCCTGCCAATGTATACGGAACCAGGTTCTTTGACACCTTCCTGTTCATCAACGGGTGCCTGGGGCCTTTTCTCCTTGGAGTGGCAGTGGCAACCTTCTTTACCGGGTCAGATTTTACCCTCGATCTGTTCAACAGGGTGTCCTGGGGGTCAGGATGGCACGGTCTTGAGGCCCTGACAAATCCTGTCAACCTGCTGCTCGGTCTTGCAGTGCTTTTCCTTGCAAGGGTGCTGGGGCTCATGTATCTTGAAAACAGCATCGAAGATGAGGATCTGGCATCCCGCATAAGGAAGTCCCTTCTTTGGAATGCCATTCCGTTCCTCGTTTTCTTCCTGGCTTTTGTCGGAGCAATACTGTTCGGCAAGGGATTCAGGGCAGATGCAGTTACAGGGGAGGTGACCCTGGTGCAGCAGCACTACCTCAGCAACCTGCTCGGTAATATCTTTACCCTTATCCTGTTCCTGGGCGGAGTGGTCCTGGTGCTTGTCTCACTCTACCTGGCAATATTGAAAGGCTCACGCAAGGCGATATGGTTTGCCGGCTCCGGTACCATACCTGTGGTAATGGCTCTCTTCTTCCTTGCCGGTTATGGTGAAACGGCCTTCTATCCCTCTTCAGCAGACCTGAACAGCTCGCTGACACTGGCCAGGGCTTCATCCAGCCAGTTTACGCTGAAGACCATGATGTATGTTTCATTCTTCATACCCTTTGTGGTAGCATATATATGGTATGCCTGGAGTTCAATAAACCGCAGTCGTATTACCACTGAAGAAATGGCCGGTGACGGTCATGCATACTGATCATCAGGGTTTACCGGGGGAGTGTGTGATGGATATTGAGCAGACGGGATCGTGGGGTTTTGGCGAAGGGCCACTGATAATAGCAGGACCGTGCAGCGCCGAGAGTGAGGAGCAGCTCCTTGCCACTGCCATGGCACTGAAGGCCACGGGCAGGGTGCATCTCTTCAGGGCAGGCTTATGGAAGCCGCGCTCCCGGCCTTCATCATTCGCAGGTGAAGGATTCAGGGCCCTGGAGTGGCTGAAAAGGGTAAAGAGTGAGACCGGGCTGCCGGTGACGGTGGAGGTGGCATCACCGGAACATGCCATTGCATGCATGGAGGCCGGAATCGATGCTGTATGGCTGGGAGCGCGTACAGTGTCAAACCCTTTCAGCGTGGATGCCATTGCCTCTGCACTGCATGGCGCAACCATGCCCGTGATGATAAAGAATCCACTTGTCCCGGACCTTGAACTCTGGGTGGGAGCAATAGAAAGGGTGTACAGCTCAGGTATACGGAAAATAGCTGCAGTACACCGGGGCTTTACCCCGTATGAGAAAAGCCGTTACCGCAACCTTCCCAAATGGGAGGTGGCGATTGAGCTGCGCAGCAGGATACCCTCACTGCCGGTCATATGTGACCCCAGCCATATGTCGGGCAAGGCTTCCCTGGTGCCGGAAACAGCCCAGAAAGCCCTTGACATGAATATGGCCGGCCTGATGATTGAGGTACACCATGACCCCTCACACGCGCTGAG
>SBFZ01000385.1 GCA_006227095.1 Bacteroidota bacterium
TGGAAGTACTTCTTCCCTGCCTCCGAGGTGGGATCAAGAAGCCAGTCCCCTTCCCATGTCTTGGAGGGAGATGTGCCGTCAGGTTTCAGGATGAAAACTCCCTGGTTGGTTTTAACCACATCCGCATTCGACTGGCCGTGAGGTGCTATCCAGATGCCCGGCACCAATCCCTTTGATTTAATATAGGCGGCCAGGTCAGCCATCCCTCCGGAGAAGTTCGGGTCAAAACCTGTCCAGTCGCGTGAGCCTTTTCTGCCCGAGGCGGAGAGTGCCTGCCAGCCGTCATCAATCTGCACATATTTTGCGCCGTACGACTTCAGGTTGGCAGCTATCCAGTCGGCGTTCAGCCGCACTTCCCTGTCAGTAATATGCTGATAGTAATAGTACCATGTGCAGAGGCCTGACGGCGGCAGCGGAAAGATATCCTTTGGTATGGGTTTGTAGAATTTGACGCCGAGGGTGTCACGGTAATAGTTTTTTATAACCGTACCGTCCTTCAGCGTCACCTGGTCCCTGACCGGGTCAAACGTACCCTGTGCGAGAGGTGTGTTCACCTCTCCGAGGGTCATTACGAAAAGGTCGGAGTTGGCACCATCACTGATTCTTGCCGGGATCACCCTTGGCCATCCGGTCACCGGGCCGGCCCACACATCGTCTTGATTATTTGATTTTTTCTGGGCTGAGACCTCAGCAGGGACAATCACTGCCACAAATATTCCGGCTGCCAGAAACAGGAAGGTTATCTTTTTCATGTTTTAAATGTATTTATTACACTTTAAATTCTACCTGTAAATGTACACCTTTAATTTTAAAAATGACATCAGCTTTTGCACAACATTAAAAATGACAGTGGAAGGCCAGGGAGGCTGAGGATTATACCGTCCGCATATGGCAGGAAGCGGGTAATGGCAACAAGAAAGCTGACCCGGTCAGGGCCAGCTCCTGAATTGGATAGCAACAATATGTAAAGCTGTCTTACTTATTCCTGAACGCCTCTGCTCCGGGGTCAGGACAGTTGACGTGTTTCGGATTATCGATTCCTGAACGCCTCCGCGCCCCGGTCAAGCCAGTCGATGTAGGCCTGAATGTCAAAGTCGGTGCCACGGGTTTCAATCAGCGGCTTTCCCTCCGGGTCAACAATGGCATAGAGCGGAAGAGTGTTGGTATTGAACATTGATATCTCAATATCCTCGTTCTTTTTACCCATTGTTTTCTTCTCCTTGCCGTCAACCTTTGAGACATATATCTCGTTCTCGGGAAGTTTTGTGCGGTCATCAACATAGAGACCCACCAGTACGAAGTTTTCCCTTAATCGTCTCTGCACCTCCGGGTCAGACCAGACCCTGGCATCCATCTCCTTGCAGTTGGCGCAGGCATGACCCTTGAAGTCAATCAGTACGGGTTTGTTCAGTTGCCTTGCGCAGGCCAGTCCCTCCTCCAGGTCAAAGTAACCCTGCAGGCCATATTCAAAGTGAAGGAAGTCAGAATATTTTGGTGTTCCGCAGATGGCAGATCCGGCAGTTCCGGCAGTGCCCGGTGTAAGGGTTCCCGGAGCAGCTCCCCTGTTCTCGCTTATAGCCTTGAGAAGGTTGAAGCCTGAGGTCTCCCTGGGAGGCAGCAGCGCCGAGATGCGTGTCAGCGGCGCGCCGAAGAGTCCCGGAACAAGGTAGAGGGCAAAGGTGAATGAGGCAATGATAAGCACCAGCCTGAAAACACCTATATGAGGCACATCGCTGTCATGTGAGAACTTAATCTTGCCCATGAGGTAGATCCCCAGCAGAACAAAGAGTACAATCCATATTGCCAGGTAGATATCCCTTGAAAGAATTCCCAGGTTATATACTGTGTCTACCGTTGAGGCAAACTTGAGGCTGAATGCCAGCATTATGAACCCAAGAACAACCTTAACGGAGTTGAGCCATCCGCCCGATTTTGGCATCTTCTGCATCCAAGAGGGGAAGAGTGCAAACAGTGTGAAGGGCAGGGCAAATGCAAGGCCGAAGCCGAACATCCCAATGGTGGGACGAAGCACATCGCCTGACGCTGCCTCCACAAGAAGTGCTCCCACTATCGGGCCGGTGCATGAGAATGAAACCAGCACTGTTGTTACTCCAAGGAAGAAGGCTGCCAGAGCCCCTCCCTTATCGACCTTTGAGTCTGATGAGCTAACCCATTTTGAAGGAAGAACTATCTCGAATGCCCCGAAGAACGAAGCGGCAAATACCAGGAACAGGCTGAAGAACAGCAGGTTTGGTATCCAGTGAGTGCTGAGGGTGTTTGCAAATCCCGCTCCGGCACTTGTGAGGGAGACAATAATACCGAGTGATGAATAGAGAAGTATGATAGAAAGCCCGAAGATGAGTGCCTTGCCGATGGCAGAGCCCTTATTACCGGTTCCCTGTGAAAAGAAGGCTACGGTCATTGGTATCATCGGGAAGACACATGGGGTGAGTATCCCTGCAAAACCGGCAAGCATTGAAAGAAGGAAGAACTTCAAGAAACCCTTTTTCGGTTCCCCGGTGGTTTCAGTCACTTCAGCAGTGCGGGTTTTTCCCTGGCCGGATTCAGCTCCCAGGGCGTCTCCCTGGTCAAAGGTGGCAGCTGCGATAGCAGAGTCAGCCGTTTCGATTCCGGGTACAGCCTGTGCAGCCCCTGTAATTGCCGTTTCTGCAGGTTGATTTCCGGTCTTCACTTCCGATGTTCCGGTAGCATCAGCTTTCCCGGTCCCCTTTATCTCCAGTGAGAACTCAACATCCCTCGGAGGCAGGCACTGCTTGTCGTCACATGACATGAATGTGACATATCCGGCAACCTTTGCTGAAGCTCCAGTAAGCCTGACCTTCTGACGGAATTCAGTTGTACCGCTGTGCATCCCGATATTCATCCCGAAGCTGTTGTCAAACTTGACTTCCGGTTTCGTTACTTCAAATGCCTTCCCGTTAAGGGTATAGCCGGTCACAGGCTCAAAGGTGAAGCTTGTGGCTATCGGGCCGCCCTCCTCCAGATCCATGGCATACAGATGCCATCCATCATCGATGGTGGCAGTCATCACTATTTCAAAATTGTTTTCCCCTTTATTCTCAGCGCGAAATGACCATGCAACAGGCTCCAGGACCTGCGCATCTGCCATCAGGGCCGCAGCAAACAGAAACAAAAACACTGATATCTTCCTCATAACTACTTTTTCCTGTAAAGACAATTTATTCTGTTAAAGGTACTACTTACAACCTCAGAAAAGGAACTAAGTTCAGTTCAGGGCACAAAGAAACAAAGATTTTCCTTTCACTCTCACACCCTTCCC
>SBFZ01000245.1 GCA_006227095.1 Bacteroidota bacterium
GAAGAGACTCCACTCATCGAGGAATGCCAGTATGGTGGCCCGGTAACTGTTCTCGACTATTTTTGCAGTTTCAGATTCTATGGGCCTGTCCATCACAGTGAGAGGATACTTTTCCGTATTGAGTACTTCGGTGAGGAATTTGACAACCCGCTTTTTTGCCTCCTCGTTGATGCCGCTGCAGACACGCCAGAAGTCACGTATGCTGGCGACATAGTTCCTGCCGGGCATGACCCTCTCGTAGCTGTGTGCCAGCAGCGGGTCAGTCTTGATTCCACGCTTGCTGAAAGCCTTCTTCATTATGGGATAGGCAACCTGCTCGGTCGTGCCGGGTGCAACCGTTGTCTCTATCAGCACCAGGGCTTCAGCCGGTATATGTTCCGCTATGACCGCAAGCGATGCCTCGAGGGCTGCCATGTCTGTCTGACCGGCGCGTACATTGCCGAGCTCCTCCTTGATATAGTCACACTGTACGTCGACCACAACTACATCGGCCAGTTTCAGAACATCATATGTGTAAGTTGCCATGAGTGTCTTCTTCTCATTCACGCAGCGTGCGATCATCGGGTCCACCTCGGGGTCCTCGGCTTTTACGGGCGAAACACCGCGGTTGAGCATTGGTATCTTCCAGAAACTCCGTGCACTTGGCCGCTGCATCCCGATAACAAATTTTGACGGTTTGCCTTTTTTGTCAACTGTATCGGCCACGATTGCAGCCATCACGGCTCCAACGAACCCAACACCCATGACCACCACTATCTCGCGGCCGAGGGCTCTTTCCTGCTTCACACGTTTCTTTATGGATTCAAACTCTTTTTTGTAATCATCCGGTTTCGGCAGGGGGAATTTTTCGCCGTTCGGGCTGACGGAATACTTTTCGCTCATATGATTTTCTTTAAAATTGAATTTAATTCGGATGAATAAAATTAGTAAAAAGAAATGTGATCTCTTTTCCCTTTTTGGCAAAACGGGCGAAAAATAGCCTTCAGGCAGGCCTGCTTCTGACAAAAAATGCCAGCAGTACATCTTCGCGGCAATTTCTTCCGCATTTATGACTGACCGATTTTTATGTTACTTTCATATCTTTGTCATAATTGACCGGGGATGAACTGATTTTCAGTCCGGTTGTTAATACGGAATAATTTGTAAAGGAATTGCCCTATGAAAAAAGTCGTCTTGCTCCTGATACCTGTCATGGTTATGCTTGTTGCCTCATGTGGCAAGGATAAGGAATCTGAAAGGTTTACACTCCTTACAGCCCATGTATGGACCAGCGACAGCCTTCTTGCTGACGGTGTAGATGCCAGCGGCCCGGGCCAGATACTTGAGAAATTCAAGGGAGATGTGACCTTCCGGAAGGATGGGACAGGCACATTCGGGCAGTACTCAGGCACCTGGCTATTCACGGACAACGAAGCTAATCTTGCAATTGATTCGCCGGACCTGCCTTTACCTTTGACGACTCATATAGTAGAGTTGAAGGCCGCTTCACTAAAGGTGACATTTGCCTTTCCCAGTGTCCCGGTGGTTAATGTCAGGATGACATTCAAGCCTAAATGATGTTGCAAAGAATCTTGCTTATTGCCTGCTACCTGGTGGTACCTTTATCAGGGGCGGCGGCGCAGGCTGTTGTCAACGGGAGAGTTACCGACTGGCAGGATAAGGAACCCCTCTCAGGTGTCTACGTGATCTGGGGCCGTGGACAGGGTACGGTTACTGACAGCACAGGATACTATTCCTTTAGAGCCGTTCCCGGGTCTGTCACCGTTGATTTCAGGTTCATAGGATACAGGTCAAGGACTGAAACAGTTACCGTAGGGACGGGTGAAACTGTCGTTCTGAATATAGAGCTGGAACCGGAGGCCCGGTCGCTTGACCAGGTGGTTGTCAGCGCCGACCGGATGGAGCAAAAGCGTTCTGACCTTACCGTGTCAATGGATGTGATCAGGTCAGAGTATCTTTACCGGACCCATATCACTGACGCGCAGGAACTGATAACGAAAACACCAGGTATAGAGGTGCTCGACGGACAGGCCTCCATCAGGGGTGGCAGCGGCTTCAGCTATGGGGTGGGCAGCCGTGTACTTACACTTGTTGACGGGCTGCCGATGATGTCAGCCGATGCCGGGAACATCAAATGGCAGTTCCTGCCACTCGAAAACCTGGCACAGGTTGAGATACTGAAGGGGGCATCATCCGTGCTGTATGGCTCATCAGCCCTTAATGGGGTTATCAATTTCAGAACTGCAGACGCATCCAACGTGCCGGTAACAACTTTTTACACCGAGGCCGGCCTGTTCGGGAGCCCGGCAAATGGTGACTGGAAATGGTGGGATACACCAAGGCTCTTCGGGAATGCCTCCTTTTCGCACCTTCGCAGGGTTGGTAACACTGATCTTGCCCTGGGGGTGAACGTCTCGTCTGACAGGGGCTACAGGAAGTACAATGATGAGACAATGGGCAGGGTCAGCCTGAGACTGAAGCACACCAGCAAAAGGGTGGAAGGGTTGAAATACGGTATCAGCCTGAGTGGCGGAAAAACATACAAGATTGATTTCGTCCTGTGGGAGGATGCCCTGACTGGCGGGCTTAAACAGGATACATCTACTGTTTCAAGGCTTCACGGGTATTCATTCTCTGCTGACCCGTACATCTCATTCGGTAAACGCGGAAAGTACAGCCATGATGTACGGATGCGGTTCCAGGCTTCTGAAAACAGGTTTCCGGTAAGGGTTGCCAACAATGCCGGATCGGTATCATTATATGGTGAATACCAATACTGGCGTTCCTTCGGGGATCATGTCAGCATCACTGCCGGGTTTTCACAGACAAGCAGTGCCATCAGGTCAAGCTTCTTCGGTGATCATCACGGGCTGAACCTGGCTGGATTTGCACAGGCCGAGGTGAGACCTGTCAGTCGGTTGAAGATTACCGCGGGAGTGCGTCTTGAGCAGAATATCCTTGATGGTGAGGCCGACAGGCTGGTCCCTGTCTTCAGGACCGGCCTCAATCTCCAGGCAGCGAGGTATACATTTCTGAGAGCATCGTTCGGCCAGGGATACCGATTTCCATCCATTGCAGAGAAGCATGCATCAACAACCCTGGGGTCAGTGAGAATCTTTCCCAGTCCTTTTGTGAGACCGGAGTCGGGGTGGAGCTCTGAAGCAGGCGTGATGCAGGGATTCATGATCGGAAGGGTGAGAGGTGAAGGCGATCTTTCTGTATTCTTCTCACAGAGCAAGGATATGATAGAATACATTTTCGGGTTACACTACGATCCTGAAAGAGATGTTTCTGACAGGG
>SBFZ01000082.1 GCA_006227095.1 Bacteroidota bacterium
GTATAGCATTGTTTGAGTATTTTTTCCAGGTGCCTGCCAACAGGATCGGCTATCGTGGCACGGGAGGACCCTTTTCACTGGTGGAACTCAAGATCATCCAGGAGGTGATCTCAATATCAGTATTCGTGGTCTTTACCCTTCTTTTCTTCCGGACAGAGACATTCAGGCTGAATCACCTGTTTGCATTCCTCTGCATCCTGGGTGCCATATACTTCACCTTCAAAGGGTAGCCAGGATATCACAGGCCTCTCTGATCTGCGCATCACTCACATCAAGATGGGTTACCATTCTGATGCTTCTCTCCCCGGTTTTCAGTGCCAGAATCCCTCTTGCCCTGATCTTTTCGAGGTAGTCAGAGGCCTTCATCCCGGGTCTGAGGGTGAATATGACAATATTGGTCCCGCCGTAATTCACCTTTTCTGTCAGGCTGTTCTGCTTCAGCGCTTCCGCTATCGCTGCAGCATTGCGGTGGTCATCAGCCAGCCGCTCCACGTTGTTTTTCAGTGCATATATTCCGGCAGCTGCGATATACCCAGCTTGCCTCATGGCACCTCCGAAGAGTTTTCTCACCCTCGCACCCTGCCTGATAAAGTCGCGGTTCCCGATCAGCAGTGATCCTACCGGTGCTCCAAGCCCCTTGGAGAGGCAGATAGATATCGAATCAAAGAGAGTCCCGTATTCTTCGGGTTTCATTCCATCCTTAACCAGTGCATTGAATAGCCGGGCGCCGTCGAGATGATACCCAAGGTGCCTCTGATCACACAACTCACGTATCCGTACCATCTCATTGAAATCCCAGCAGGCCCCGGCACCACGGTTGACCGTGTTCTCGATCTCTACAAGCCTTGTGTATGCCTTATGCGGGTCATCAGGATTATTGATATGCTGCCTGACATCCTCAGCACTGAAGGTGCCGTTCTCAGATTGTATGAGCGCTACCGATGCGCCCGAGTTGAAGGCTACACCGCCCCCCTCAAAGAGATAAATGTGGGCCATGTGGCTGCAGATCACCTCGTCACCGGGCCTGGTATGAACATTTATGGCTATCTGGTTGGTCATGGTGCCCGAGGGACAGTACAGAGCCGCCTCCATCCCGAACATGTCTGCTGCCATGGCTTCAAGCTCATTCACCGCCGGATCCTCGCCGAAGACCATGTCACCAACCCCGGTATTCATCATGAAATCAAGCATCCCGGCTGAGGGTTTCGTCACGGTATCACTTCTCAGGTCAATCATATCTGTAATAATTTGAGGCCCTAATTTAGCTTATTTTCCGACCCGCTGCCGGAAACAATTTCATATACGTCCAAAATCAATATATTTAACAGCATATTGTGAATGTCAGCATGGAAGTAAAAATTGAAGCAGGCTGGAAAGAAAAGCTCCACGAAGAGTTTGAAAAGGATTATTTCACTGCCCTGACTGCATTTGTCAGGGAGGAATACCGGACAAGGCAGGTCTTTCCACCGGGAAACAAAATCTTCAATGCCTTTGATCTCTGCCCCTTCGACAGGGTCAGGGTGGTGATAATCGGACAGGATCCTTATCACAATTTCGGTCAGGCCCATGGTCTTTGCTTCTCGGTCACTGACGGAACTGACTTCCCTCCCAGCCTGGTGAATATCTTCAAGGAACTGAACCGTGACCTTGGTGTACCGGTACCACTATCGGGAAACCTGGAGCGCTGGGCCCGCCAGGGGGTGCTCCTGCTCAATGCCATACTGACGGTGAGGGCACACCAGGCCCTGTCACACCAGAACAAGGGATGGGAACGGTTCACGGATGCGGCAATAAGCGCCCTGAATAATCACCGCGAGAACCTGGTTTTTATGCTCTGGGGTGCCTATGCACAGAATAAGGGTGTCTCAATAGACGAGACCAGGCATCTGGTTCTCAGGACGGTACACCCTTCTCCCCTCTCAGCCTCACGTGGTTTCTTTGGCTGCTCACACTTCAGCAAATGCAATGAGTGGCTGGTCGCAAGAGGACTGGAACCGATTGAATGGTGATCAGTCTGCCGTCCTGAAACAGATTTTCATTAATGCCCGGAAGAGCATCAAAATCACCCTGAGGTAATCAGCTTCCCAACCCTCGTTTAATTACATCTGTAAGCCGGTCCGTCTCCTCGAAACCTATTGACATTCTGATCATTCCGGGCTCAGGGTATTTTGCGCCCCAGACAGACTCCACTGGCATAAGTATCGTATGGTTGTCTCCAAGTGTTGGTATCAGACGTATCTCAGGATACACGGCTGCAATGAACCGGTCGCGGTTCTTTCTCTTTGCCTCCGGCGATGCTCCGGCAAGATCAAAGGTTATCATGGCGCCATACCCCCTTCCTCCGGTAAGTTCTTTTGCAGCGGCATGAGTATCATGGCTCTCCAGCCCGGGATAGAGAACACCTGAAACCCTGTCGGATGATTTCAGCATTGCAGCCACGGCAGAGGCATTGTCACACTGCTGCCTGAAACGGAGATTGAACGATGCCATCTGTGTCTGCAGCCGGTATGCATCATCAGGTGACAGCATGTGACCTACAAACTTGCGGTACTCAATCGCACTCTGCATAAGCCCCCTGTCATTGCCGCATATAACACCTGCCGTAAGGTTACCGTGACCTGACAGATACTTGGTTGCACTGTGTATCACCAGGTCTGCTCCGTCTTCAAGTGGTTTCCAGAGCATGGGAGTTGCGAAGGTATTGTCAACAATGACCCTGGCACCGTATTTTTTTCCCAGCTCAATCACCCTCCTCCCTTCAGCTACTATCAGCAGCGGATTCGAAATAGTCTCAAAATAAAGTATGTCAGGCCTGATATCGGAAAGTGCACTTTCAAGCTGTCGATAGTCATACCTTCCGTTTGCCGGGCGGAAGAAGCTGACCTCCATGCCGCGGCGCTTCTCCAGAACGCTGCTGATATACGAGAGTGTGCCGCCATAGATCTCAGAGAAAAAGAGCCAGTTGCTCTGCCTGCCTGCCTCCTGGAATATCGAAAGGGCTATATCAATTGCAGCCATGCCCGACTGCGAAAGAAGGGCCCATTCACTTCCCTCAATCTCCATGATGGCCTCTTCGGCTGCAACAACCGTCGGGTTACGGTACCTGGAATAAATATAAAGGTCCGGCTCCCGCTCGTGGCTTGTCTCAGAAGCAAATGCGCCGGAAGTGGTAGCCGCAGTAGGGAGCTCAAATCCGGAATCGCGGTAAACCGGGGTCCTGACGCTGTTTATCTCTTTATTTTTCATCAGATTATATGATTGTTACAAAT
>SBFZ01000141.1 GCA_006227095.1 Bacteroidota bacterium
TGATTAGACTTAGGTCCGAACGAGCAGAGAGTGTTTTCATTTGCACGTTGCATTGGCTATAAAACTTCACTTACTTAACATAATATTAATTATAGGCAAACACTTAATATCGTATAATAATCGTATTCTATCGGTATTCTGAGAGAAAATATTCCTGGCCCATAGGTTTCACACCCTCCGTTGTCTGATAATTTTTGTAGTTTTGGGAGATTCTTTAATGAAGTTGCAATTTATTGTTATATAGTTAATTAGTTTAATCAATCCGGTTTTGGATTAAATATTCAATAGCATGAAGACAATAGATCAATCCACAATTAAGTTCCTGTCAGACCTCTCACGCAACAATGACCGGGATTGGTTTGCAGGGAACCGTCAACGCTACGAAGCGGCTCGTGACAACTTTACATCATTCGTACAGGCTGTGCTGGATATAATAGTCGGGTTTGACCCCATCTTCAAAGGGCTGGAAGCCAAAAGCTGCATGTTCAGGATCAATCGCGACACCAGGTTCTCACATGACAAGTCGGTTTACAAGACGAATTTCGGAGCCTTCATGGTCCGGGGCGGGAAAAAGAACGGTGACAAATATCCAGGGTATTATCTTCATATTGAGCCCGGCCAGTCGTTTGTGGCAGGCGGTGCCTACATTCCTCCTGCTCCCTGGCTGAGCGCTATCCGGGAGAACATTTCTGATAACGGAGACAGGCTGGTGAAGATCATAAACAGCAGGGAATACCTCAAATGGTTCAACGGCCTGGAAGGTGAAAAGCTGAAAGTTCCTCCGCGCGGATTTTCAAGGGATAATCCTCATATTGAGCTTATTAAAATGAAAAGCTTCCTGGCTCAAAGGTTCTTTACGGACAGAGAGGTAGTTGCCCCGGGATTCTTTGAAGAGGTAACCGGGGCCTTTCGGGCCATGAAGCCCCTGAATGATTTTCTTCTGCCGGAGTGATAAGCCGGTTCTTAAACCTTCCGGGATGAAATAAAATCACCCGGGGGTTGCGCCGATTACACATTTTCAGGTTTGATGTGCATGAATGTTAAAAAGTATTATCTTCGACTAAATTTTAAGAAACTGCGAAAATGAAAAAACTATTGTTCACTGTCGTTCTGGCAGCCTTGATACTGCCATTTGCCGCAGCACAGGGCAAACTCGTGGTCGGACAGAAAGCTCCTGAATGGGTTCTGACTGACGCCAGCAAGAAGGATTTCACAATGGACTCATGGCCTGGCAAGGTCCTTCAGATAAACTATGTCGATCCGGACAATGATGATCTGAATGATCCCTTCAACGATGCCATAGACAAAGCTGTGGACATTGACAAGGTAATTGACAAGAATTACTTCAAGGGATTCGGTATTGTAGACCTGCAGTCGACAAAACTGCCGGATGGCCTTGTACGCGCTATTGCCGGCAGGAAAGCGAAAAAGTATGACACAACCATTCTCTTTGATTACAAGGGACTTCTCCATGAGATATGGGATATGCCGAAAGACAGTTACACAATTGTGATAGTTGACAAGAACCGCATTGTGCGCGGGGTATACAAGGGCAAGATTGCCGACGGTGATATTCCCGGTATAGTTGACATGATACTCAAGCTGACAAAAGAGTAATCAGACAATAACAAATAAAAAGACCGGCGAAAGCCGGTTTTTTTATGCATGCCTGCCAGGGTCCTTCTGTTACGGGCATTAATCCGGATGTCCTCATTACCGTGGCCGCCCGTATCGTTCAGTATCCCGCTGGCCGGCATTGCACCATGCAGCTGAATGATCAGTGCATATATCAGTTGACTTTCAGATTGTCTTCCTGGTCATTGATCCTGAACCGTATTCTCAGAACTCCTTCGTTAAAGTCGGCCGAGGTAATATAAAACGATCCGATTTCAGAGGTGTTTGACACATGTTGTCCTATGCAGGGACATGCATCAAAGTTTCCGATCCTGATGATGCGTATCTCTTCCCCGGCATTTTCAGGAAGTTTCCCGGTGAAGTAACTTTTGTCCGCCTCCCTCCTGCTCACCAGCTCCTCTCCCACCGGCACATTCATCCTTATTATCTCATTGACTGTTCTTTCTACAGCGCGTACCTCCTTGTCTGACAATCCTTTACGGATGCGATAATCGCATTTGCTCTTTTTGGTTTCTATGTGGCTGTTGAATGACCTTCCGCAATGATACATCTTGTCCATCACCGAGTTGAGAATATGCTCGGCAGTATGCATTGCGGGATTATAATCTTTACCTGGCATGATGAATGTATATCTGAACTTAAGAAACGTTTGACAGGGGTTAATATTTTACATATCCGGCCGCAAATAACTTCCGGTATCACATATATCACACTGCCTGTAAAAAAAGCTGTATATCGCACCTTCAGGCCTGCAGGCGGAGCCGTCAGCGAACGAAGTCATCGGCGGAGTGCCGTCAGCGGATGAAGCCATTGGCGGAGAGCCGGAGTCCGGCGATGACCTGTCCCCCTGCCGGTTGTCACAGTTCTTTTGCATCTTCAATGTCACGGCCGATGCTCTTTTTGAGCTGATGCAGATCCTGCTTCATGGAAGCTACTGTACGAAGGAGCTGTTTCTCGGGCAGCATCGGTTCCGGCAGTTCATCACTTATGTAATTTACGAACTTCCAGATCTCCCTGACATCGCTTATATGAACTTCATACGGTTCATAGAGCGGATTCAGTGAATATAGCACCAGGCGGCCGCTCTTCTCAATGTTGTTTTCCACCACCTTGAAGACTATACCGTCATTCGATGTAAGAACGATATAAGCCTGTCCGCTCCTTATATCACGCCAGTCCTGCAGGAATTCTCCCGTCACCCACGATTTGTCGGGAATTGGCAGCATGGAATCTCCCTTCAGCTGGAAAGTGCGGTACTTGCGGTTGGACGAAAGGAAGGGAAGGCTGAACAGCGGGAGGTCACCGATGAACTCCGGATCTGCATAGCCGGTTGTGTAACCCGCCTTGGCCTTTTCACTTACAAGCTCTATGTTCTCACGGTTGTCCGGGGCAACAGTGGTAGTCAGTACCCTGAGATTACTGCCCCTTACATATGCATCATATCCCCTCTCGAGCTCACCCAGCTGACTCTCGGAGAGGCGGGTGAGATCAACCTTGAGCATGGTGTCAAGCGAGATGTTATAGTAGCCCGAGAAAGCAACCAGGGCCTCTATACCCGGCTGTGCCACACCGTTCTCATAACCGCTGAGAGTTGGCCGCTTCATCTGCAGGGCCGATGCCACA
>SBFZ01000387.1 GCA_006227095.1 Bacteroidota bacterium
ACCTGCCAGGGAGACTCCCTTTCACCGGGTACGTACCAGAACTTCCGGTCTTCGAGCATCTCAGCCCAGATCCCGCCATAGATGCAGCGGCCCAGGTGTTCTATGAATTGCCCGTAGATGTATTCTGACATCGGTTCCTTCTTATCAGCCAAATCAATTGTAACTGCCGTATTCAGTTTCTCCGAGGAGATCAGTTCCAGTGACATGTCATCAAACCATGCCCGTCCGGAGGCAGGACCGTCAAGCCCCAGCAGGCAGGAAAGGACTGATGAGTCATCATTGCCTGTTTTGAATACGAATTCAATCTTTGTCCAGTCATTGGTACCGGTCAGGCCAGTATATTCTGCGTCAAATGCATCGAGACGGAAACCGGCCCCCTTGCCTCCGCGCGACTGAACTCCCTCAGTTTTCACCCAACCGGTGAATCTGTACTCCGACCATGGTTTAAGTTCCACTTTCGTCATCCATCTTCCGCCCGAGGGACGGTTGCTCTGCAGCATCAGGCTTCTCTTTCCCTGATGAGCTTCATAGTCATAGAATGCGATCATACTTCCGCCCCGGGTCTCGCCGGTCCATCCGTTAACCAATGACCCTGTCCCCTCTTCTGCGGAGGGATTGGGTATTACTGTGCCCTGACCGGTACTTCCCGTGCAGGAAGTGATCAGCAGTGCACCTGCAAAAAGCAACAACAGGTTTCTCATAGCAGTGTTAAAATATGTTATTATCAACTACTTACAAATGTAAAAGGCCGGTAAAAAGCGGCCTTTTACTTCCTAACTAAAACCCAAAACCAATAATACTACCTTCTCCACTCATTGACTCCGTCTCTTATACGGTTACGCCATACAAGCGTTGAGCTCGCGTTCGTATAATATGTGGCGTCTTCATAAATCACCTTGTAATTCAGGGTCAGTGTGCTGGTGGCAGGGTTCCAGGTGCTGGAACCGTTGGGCAGTACGTCTTCAATAGGCCTTTCCTCTGGTGTCATCGGGTCACCTATACCCATCACCTGCCATTCAGAGATACCGACAGATTCAGATGAGTTGATGAAATTAAGCCTGACAGCGTCCGTAATCACCTCATCAAAAGTGGTAACATTGAATTTGTCAGGTTCAACCCCGTAGCCAACAGGATTCGGAACCTCCTCCCATGTATCGGTTGCCATGTTGTGGTACTCCACATACTGGTCCGTCGGGAAGAGGAGGCCACCGCCGTCACTCCACCAGAAGACATTTGAGGCCCTTACCCTGTACGGTCTGGCAAACGTATACTGGATCCAGCCCCAGTCATTGGCACTGTACCAGTTACCGAACTTCGGATAGGTATAGTCACTGAGTGACTTGGCAGGAACTTTCCCGTCATTGACGGCGGAGAGTGTCTCCCAGCCTGACACATAGTCGGTGGTGACGCCCGGATTGTACTCCGTGGCCAGGTTCACCGGCGTAGGCGGCGGATTGGGCAGTTTGCGCCATGTGACGGTGTTGTCGGGATGAATCCTGTAGTTCATGCTGTAACCGGCTCCGTAGAGATGAAGTATCCCGTTTGCAGTGATAGAATCAAGGGAAATTGTTGAAGCGTTAATAACGCTTGTCATTGACCCGCTGCCCATCTCTGCACCGGTCTCGTCATAGGTTGTGTATGAGCCGGTATGGTTGTAGAAACCTTCAACCCTTGTGATGAATTTTACCACCAGGATCTTGGTGTTGTGATCACTGTTGACGCTGTCAGCAGATGTTCCCGTCAGGCGGAAGGGAATAGCATAGTGATAGCTTACCGCATCCGGATCATTCAGGAACTTCGTTGAATCAAGGGTTACTGTAAGCCTGCCGATATACTCTCCCGAAGGAATGGTAATCGTATTTGAATTGCTGAGGCTGTAGTAGTCAGAGGGCATCAGCTCATATGGCTTGCCTGCAAGGAGCGACGGATCTATGGTAAAATTCACCGACCTGTCTTCCTTGTTTTCAAGGACACCGGCAAGATATACACCGATATCAAGCTTCAGTCCTTCATCCTTGACCACTGTTCTTCCCAGTTCACCGGCAGTGCTGAGACCGCCAGTAGCTGTAGAAAAGGCAACAGTGGTGTAAGGATAGTCATTTCTGAACTCTTCATAGCAACCTGTCAGAAAGACTGTCATTATCAGTATTGCAAATATCTTTTTCATTCGATTATTTGATTTTTGTTTTATTGGCCGAATGGAACCTGCATGACGCAAAATCATTATTCTTATATGTTGGTTTCTGCTCATGCAAGTTTCATTTTTTCTACCATCCACTGTTTTGTTTCAGATTACTCATAATAAGAGTCTGATTGTACGGTACCGGAATATATCTCATATAATCCTGGAACGTATGTGCCTCAACATCCACATATTCATAGGAGTCATAGTTGATCGGCCAGACTCTCCATTCAATCACACCGCATGATTCGGTACTGTTGATGAAATTGATCCGGATACCTGTTGTGACAACCGGATTGAATACCGTTGTAGTCCATGCATCAGCAGCAACTATGTAACCTGAAGGATTTTGAACAGTCTGCCATGAGCCGGTTCCTGAATCATAATACTCAATGTATACCTGGGTGGGAAGGAGGAGGCCTCCGCCATCAGTGAACCAGTAAATCTCGGATTTTGCGATTGACTTCGGTTCGGCAAAGTCATACTGTATGTATCTCCATGTGTTGGAGCTATTCCAGTTCCCATATTTACCATGGGAATTGTCAGTTGAAGATGTCGGAGTGAACCCGTCATTAACTGCTGACAGGGTCTCCCACGGTGAGCAGTAGTCAGTTGAGACTGTTGCCTCCAGTGCCAGGTTGGTCGGATCCGGAAGGTTTGACTTGGTGATCTTTACACCCCTGACGGTATGGTCAAGCGGCAGGTTCCACCTGCGAAGATCCCAGAAGCGGTGTCCTTCAAATGCAAGCTCAAGACGTCTTTCATTGCGTACCAGCTCCCTGAAGGCATCCTTGCCTGCAGCAGCCTGGTCAAGCCTGTACTGATCCTGAAGACCTGAGGTAGCAGGATCTGAGTCAATGCCTGCCCTGTTCCTGATAAGTGCAAGTACAGAGTTTGCCGAGAAGCCAAGGGTAGCGTCATCGGGGCCGTATGCCTCGTTCGCAGCTTCAATGAAGTTCAGGTAAAGTTCCGTCTTGCTCAGGAATACCTTAAAGCGGTAGCTGGTGGTAACATCACCCGGGGTAAGCCTGACGTTGCTGTTGAGAAGCTTCTTCAGATAATAGCCTGTACG
>SBFZ01000325.1 GCA_006227095.1 Bacteroidota bacterium
GGAGGAAAAGAAGGAGAGCACGGGCATAACTGCCGAATCACTCGGCAAGATGACTTCAGAAGAGTTTCTCGCCCTTGGCGAAGAGAAAATAGCTGCCTTCCTCAAGGAGAGCGGTGCACCTGCACAATTCTCCGCACAGTCGCTGATGACGATGGTCAAAAACGGGCAGATGAAGCCGGAACAGATGGCTGCCATGATGAAGAGGATGCCGGCTCCCAAAACCGATGAGAAGAAAGGCGATCCGAAAGAGACGGCACAGCTGGCCTTCTCTGATACATGGCTGGAGGGCAAGGGTTTCACACCGTGGAAGAGCTACAGCCATCCCACTCTTGGAGAAGTAGAGATCGGGGGATTTACCCCCTTCAGTGACAACACTCCGCCGGTCAGCATGGTTGATTCTCTGCTGGACCTGCAGCTTCCTTTTGTCTCCGAACTGGTCAAAAAGCTTCCCCGCCTTGCCATTACAGGAATCAAGACAACAGACAAGGGAGGCGGCGTTTACCAGCTTGAAGCCTGGGTGGCCAATGAAGGATTCCTTCCTTTTCCCACAGCAATGGGCAAGAGAAACAGGGCTCCGGCACCGGCAATACTGATTCTGGAAGGCGATGGAGCAGAGATCCTTTCCGGTAAGAAGAGAACGACACTCAATGACATCGGCGGAATGAAATCGGCCCGCTATGTATGGCTTGTAAGGAGTGCAGGAAAGGGTACGCTGACCCTCAGGCTCGAGTCAAAACAGGCAGGCAATGACAGTGAACGGATAAACATCGGAGGTTAAGTCATGGAAAGAAAAAGAGTTTATATGATATCGGCACTGATGGCACTGGCCGTCATGCTGACACAGGCTCAGGAGGTGAAGGTGCCGCTGCGCTTTGATTTCTACTACACCTATGAGAAGATGAATGAGGCGCTTAAAGCCCTGAATACTGCCTATCCTGAATTCACGAAGCTTGAGGAGGTGGGCCGGAGCGAAGAGGGAAGAGCCATCATGGCACTGACAATCAATAACCCGAAGACAGGTGCACCGTTCTCAAAGCCGGGAGTCTATGTTGACGGCAACATCCATGGCAACGAGATCCAGGCAGGTGAGGTGTGCCTCTACCTGGCCAACAGATTGCTTACAAACTATGGAAAGATAAGTGAGATCACCGAAGTGGTTGACCGTAACGTCTTCTATATCATTCCAGTGGTCAATGTAGACGGCCGGGCCCATTTCTTTGCCGATGCGAATACCCCAAGCAGCAACAGGGGACTTAGGATTCCCATTGATGACGACCGTGACGGTCTCTTCGATGAGGATGGCCCGGATGACCTTGACGGTGACGGCAGTATAACCAACATGAGGATCAGGGATACCCTCGGCAGGCTCAGGAGTGACCCGCAGGATCCCAGGCTGATGATTTCCGTTAAGCCGGGCGAAAAGGGAGAGTGGACCAGGCTCGGACAGGAGGGGATTGACAATGACGGAGACGGACTGGTAAACGAGGACGGTGAGGGGTATGTTGACGGAAACCGCAACTGGGGAATGAACTGGAATCCTTCTTATGTGCAGAGGGGAGCCGGCAACTACCCGTTTGAAGGAACAGGGATAAAGGCTATCGCCGAATGGATGCTGGCTCGTCCTAACATTATCCTTGTGTTTGCTTTCCACAACAACGGAGGGATGTACCTCAGGGGACCCTCATTCAAGGCTGCCGGTGAACTGCCCCAGGGAGACATACAGGTATATGACTACCTCGGACAGAATATGGAAAAGATCGTCCCCGGCTATGAATACCTTATCAGCTGGAAGGACCTTTACGCCACTTACGGTGACTTTACCGACTTTACCAATAATCTTATAGGTTCATATTCCCTGGTAGGTGAGTTGTACCAGCCAGAGACTGAGACATATGACGGCACCATGGCCAGAAAGTCAGAGGAGAGATCACGGTTTGGCGAAGCTTCTGAAGCTGAACGCCAGCGGCTCCTGTTTGATGACAACGTCAACCAGGGAGAACTTTTCAAGGAATGGAAGCCTTACAAGCATCCCCTTTACGGCGATGTGGAGATAGGAGGGTGGACCAAGATGAGTTCACGGCTGCCGCATCCGTTCATGCTTCAGGACCTGGTGCACAGGAATGCATCGTCAGTCATCTTTGCCGCACGGCAGACACCGAAAGTGACGATGGATGTGTTTGAGGTTAAAAAGCTCGAAAGAGACCTGTGGAGTATCAGGGTCAGGCTGGTCAACAGCGGGGCAATCCCGTCAGTTACTTTCCAGACTATGAAGAACAAGCTGTATCCGATTGACATGCTGACCGTCTCCGGGCGCTCGGCGAAGGTGGTAAGCGGCGGCATACTGAATGATCCCTGGATGAACCTTGTTTCCTACAAGGAGTACCGTCCAGAGCTGCAGATGTGCCAGGTACCCGGATCCGGCAAGGTGGAGTACCAGTTCCTTGTCAGTGGCAAGGGAGATGTGGAGATAAAGTATGAATCACGCAAGGCGGGTACCATCAGTAAAACTGTGGCATTGAAGTAGAAGTCTCCAGTCAGCAGTACCAGCCAGCAGTTTCAGTAGTCAGTCCTTCAGGGAGTTAATTGCTGCCGACTGCCGACTGAGACTGCCGACTTCAGGAATTGTCGGGGTTAAATCTCTGGGACACCAGGGCCGGCCACTGCAGATCAAGTTCCTTCAGGGTCTTAAGCACTACGGTGGCAACGGCGTAGAGCTTCTGCCAGTTCCTGTCGGCCGGAACAACTGTCCAGGGGATGTCATTGCAGCGGTTGAGGATCTTCTCATATACCTTCATGTACTGGTCGAATTTGGCACGCGTGTCCCAGTCGCCATCCTTGTGCTTCCAGTGCTTCTCCTCCATCTCAATCCTCTCTATCAGCCTCTCCTCCTGTGCCTTCTTTGAGACGTTGAGGAAGAACTTGAGCACCTTCGTGCCATGATCCTCCAGCATTCTTTCAAATGTATTTATCGTCTCATACCTCTTTTCAATGATGTCAGCCGGGATAAACTTCTCAACCGAGGGAACAAGTATGTCTTCATAATGTGACCTTATGAACACCTGCATCACCCCTTTGGCGGGACAGACGTTGTGAACCCTCCAGAGGAAATCATGCGCATACTCAAGGTCAGTTGGCTTTTTGAAGCTGTGTACCTCTATCCCCACGGGGTTGCAGTATTTAAGCAGCCCCATCGTTACTCCGTCCTTGCCTGATGCATCTGTTCCCTGAAGAACAACAATGAGGCTGTAC
>SBFZ01000144.1 GCA_006227095.1 Bacteroidota bacterium
CTTCGGGTCACCCTTGACGAAGAAGCGGTTGCGGCTTTGCTCAATATTGTCCTTTGTGCAGTTGAGAATATAGTCATCAATCAGTTCAACAGCTGCGGGGTTATGCTTCAGCACAACGATGTTTGCCCTGACAGCATCCTGCAGGCTTGCAAAATGTGCACAGAGCAGACCCGTCCGGTCACCGGTAACAGGAACCAGGTTAAGCTTCATTGAGACGGTGAATGCCAGGGTCCCCTCCGATCCGGCCAGCAGCCTGCATACATTGATCTTCTCACCGTTGCCGGTAAAGGGATCAGTCTCAAGGAGGGTATCCAGGGCATATCCGTTGTTCCGGCGTCGCAAGGCAGGATGGGGATATTCACGGCGTATCTCCTCTGCATTCCGCCTGTCTGACAGCATATCCCTCAGGTTCCTGTAAATTTTCGTCTCCAGAAGCCCCGGATCTCCATCACATTTTGCATTGAATTCCTCAGTGGTAAGGGCTCTGAAATGTGCTTCGGAACCATCGGAAAGGATCGCATCAACCTCAAGTATGTGATCCCTGACACTTCCGTGAATTATCGAGTGAGCGCCACAGGAGTTGTTACCAAGCATCCCGCCCATGACACAGCGGTTGGCCGTGGAGGTCTCAGGCCCGAACTGAAGCCGGTGAGGTGCAAGATAACTGTTGAGTTCAGCCAGTACCACCCCGGGTTCAACCCTCACCCACCGCTCTGCCACATTGAGCTCAAGTATGCGGTTGAGATGCCTCGAAATGTCCATCACAATACCCGGTCCTACAACCTGGCCGGCAAGTGATGTGCCGGCACCGCGTGGTATCACTGACCCTCCTGTTTCACGGGCAAACGCCAGTATCTTTTTTATATCATCAACAGAGGCAGGTCGCGTTACCGCCAGCGGTAACTCCCTGTAGGCCGAGGCATCAGTGGCATACAGAATCCGCTGAACATCATCAGTGTAAAGATCACCGTCCAGCTCCTCCCTCAGTCTGTCAAATCCCAAATCCCGCTTCATCTGCCATGATCAGTTTCAGTTCTGTTTTGCGTTCTTCTTCCCGAATTCAGGGTCAATCTTCAGCAATGCCACCGCTATCAGCGGAACAACGCTGCAGATCATCACCCAGAGGAAGAAGTGGTTATAACCGAGTTGTTCCTGCAGCCAGCCTGCAAACATTCCCGGAAGCATCATGCCAAGAGCCATGAACCCTGTGCATATTGCATAATGGGCAGTCTTGTATTTACCCTCAGAGAAGTATATGAGGTAAAGCATGTAGGCCGTAAAGCCGAATCCGTATCCGAACTGTTCAACAAAAACGCAGAGGTTGATGATGAACAGGTTGTCTGTCTGGGTAAAACTCAGATAGAGGAATGTGGCTGCCGTCAGCAGCATGCTCAGGGTCATTGGCCACAGCCATCTCTTCAGACCTCCCCATGCTGCCACTACTCCTCCTATTATGCCTCCGAGCGTAAGCCCGATAATACCAACTGTACCATAAACCAGCCCCACCTCTCCTGTTGTGAGCCCCAGGCCACCCTTGTCAATAGGATCCAGGAGGAAGGGATTGATAAGCTTCAGCAACTGGGCCTCCGCAAACCGGAAGGTAAGCATGAAAAACAGGGCAGCACCTACCTGGGGCTTCCTGAAAAAGGATGCAAAAGTAGCCCCGAACTCCCGGAGGACATCAACTGGCTTCAGGTTCTCATGCGGCCTGTCCGTATCCGGTCTGGGGAGAACAAATTTGTGATAGAAGCTGAATACCAGGAACAGACCGGCCAGCACAAAGAATGTGACGGCCCATGCCATGGGAATATTACCCGAAAGACCTTCATAGCTCGCCGAGGTATAAGACGTAAGCTTTGAATCAGCCTGGAAGACCATATATGCAGGTTTATCCCAGTTGGCCTCACTGAACACCAGGTGTTCGCCCTGGATGAGGGCGATGCTCCTGTCACCCTTCTTCAGGGCGGTATTCAGTACCACCTCCCTTCCGTGTTCCGGTTTCTGCGAGATTCTGACCGGGACAACCGCTACACTGCCGGTAACCTCGGCAATATCACCCCTCTCCTCGCCGAAGCTTTCCCTTATCCATTCACCCAGTGGCTCTGAGACAGAAGATGCCCACCAACCCTTCTCCTTTGCCTGCTTCTCTTCAACCGTGTAAAAACCGTTGCTGATATTCAGGGTCTTTATTGAATCAAGGAGAACTGACAGGCTGTCCTTATCCACAGTCTGTGTGCTTATTTCCAGCGAGTCACTGCCAATCACAAAATAGATTTCATCACCGTTCAGGGCAGCATCCGTGACGTGGGGAACCTCCAGCACTGTTTTTGAATACCCTGGTGAAGCCTCGATGAAAATTGTAACAGGCTCCCTGCCTGATGAGCTTTCCAGGAAGCCGGCAAGGATGACCAGCAGCCCCTGGCCGGTTATGGTGGCAATCCTGTAAAAGGTGCTGCGAATTCCTACATATTTTGCCTGCTGGTTCGTGTTGAGTCCCAGCATGTAAAAGCCGTCAGCAGCTATGTCATGGGTGGCTGAGGCAAAGGCAAGCAGCCAGAAAAATGCCAGGGTTATCTTGAAAAAGAACGCCGCCGGTATGGTAAGGGCAATGCTGGCAAAACCAATTGCCAGTACAAGCTGTGTAATGACAATCCACCACCTTTTTGTCTTCAGCAGATCAACCAGGGGGCTCCAGATTGGCTTTATCACCCATGGCAGATACAGCAGGCTGGTATACAGGGCTATATCGGCATTGGAGATGCCCATCCGCTTGTACATTATCACTGAGATGATATTGACCGCCACGTAGGGCAGCCCTTCAGCAAGATACAGGGTAGGTATCCATGCCCAGGGCGATCTGTTGTTGCTATGTGCTGACATTCTGATTTATAGCCTTTTAAAATTATATCCTTTTGCTGAATAGTAATCAATTATTTCACCCAGTCTCAGCCAGAGCTTGTCTGTCCGCTCCGGCGCCGTTCCGGGATGAATGAGAAGTATTGCTCCGTCAAGTCCTCCCGGTGTCACCTCTTCGAATGCTGCCAGCCTCTGAACGAGCTGGTCTGAAGAGCGGTAGTTCTTCATGTCGGGGGTGGTGTAGTCAGCACCGGTCCCCGTACCGGGCGTGAGATTGATAAGTTTTAGCCCCATCTCCCCGCTCCAGCGGCTGATGGCACTGTTGTACCATTCATAGGGAGCCAGGAACCAGCGTGGTTCCTCATTCTTCAGTCCGGCCTTCCTTAGAGCTATGATATTGTTTTTCAGGTCGTCATTGAATTGCTGCTTTGTCACAAGCAGTGTATCCCGGTTTTCCCAGGGGATGTAAAGGAGATGCCTGTCAGAGTGAGGACCTGTATAATGCCCTCCGGAAATAATCCTCTTTACTACCGGTGCAAAACCTTTGTTTCGTACGAAATTACCGGTAAGGAAGAAAGATGCCTTTATTTTTCTCTCCTCCAGCACATTGAGTATATGGTCAAACCCTTCGCCAAATTCATCGGCTGAAAAGACCAGGTAAATATTCTTCTCACCAACGCCTTTCCGAACAATGGCACCATGGGAATCATAAATGTCAGTGGCCAGTCCTGCCCTTTCCTTCCTGCCCTCTTTCTCAAGCGTTGAAAGGTAATAGCTCAGTCCTGCGGTTCCGTCGAGGGTTGGTTCGTTGGTTGCGTAGTCACCAATATCATCATGATAAACCATCCGGCCTCCCTGGAATGCTGCATAAGGGTCAGGCTTCATCAGGGACAGGCCCTTGCGGGTACTGTGAATGGCTTTACTGATGGGTCCGTCAACCAATCCGCCTGTGGTTGTTTTTCCCAGGTAAAAAGTGACAGCTGAGTGCGGGTAAAGAGGGTAATCACCGCCTGCAGGGAGGCCGCAGATCATGGATGTGCCCCAGGGATTGCACCCGAAGAGCCAGTCGCGCATGGCAGCCTCCATGTAATCGAAGTATGTATCACCGGTAGCCTCCCTGTACAGCCTGCACTGGGTAAGCATCGCCGAGACATAGTTGTTTGAACACCAGACAAAGGGAATCTTGACCTGAAACACATCATTCTGATCCCTGGCATTGACAATCTCCAGTCCTTTCCGCATAAACTCCCGGTATCCGGGAGCATACTCCGTATCTGACATGCCCAGGCCGGCATGGCCAAGGTTGACAAACGGGTAGAACTGGTAATGCCGTGCTGTATCATATACTATCCAGGGAGTGTAGGGCTCAAGAGTTCCCCAGTAGTCAGCCTGCTCAAGGTAATACCTGTTACCGGTGAGTGTCCATAGTTCCCATGCTGCCAGCTCCATGTCATCAACATAGTTATCCTCCTCATAGAAGTAGGGTGACACGTTGCAGGCTGTCTGGGTTGCACCCGGATCAGTGTGGGCAAACTCAAACGCATCGGCAGCCCTTGAAGCCATGGTCTCAGCAAGGCGGGGATCGCTCTCAGCGAAGAGCCTGGCCCCCATGGCAAACACCGAGGCAAACTTGCCGGCTGTGGAGGCTACTCCCTCAGTCCGGTTCTTGAATGCAGCCAGCCCCTGTGGCTTGCCTGTCACGAAATATACCGGCCTGTACGGCCCCAGTCCGTAGCCTGCCTTATCAAGGTTGGGAAGACGAAAACCCTGGTGGTCACGGTCATCAGCCACCTGGTTGAACATCACCCCGCTGTCAGGATTCATCTTCAGCAACCACTCCAGGCCCCATTTCACCTCATCGAGAATGTCAGGGATACCGTTGCTGCCCTCGGCACCTGATGCATCATGGGTGTCACCAAAGATCTCCGGCGATTTCAGGTAGGCAAACATCATCTGGTATACAGAAGTTGACGTTGTTGCAGTATATCTCAGGTGATCACTGGCATCATGATATCCGCCGCGGACGTCAATGGGAGTGCCTGAAAGGGTCGGATGATCCACAATCATTCCGTCATATCTGTGGCATGTGTCTGCAAGGAACGGGTTATAGCCGCATCGCTGCTGCCTTATATAGTTGAGGAGGAAATCGGCTGTTCCGTCATACACGTCAGAGCCGATACGGAATGTCTCTGACCTTGCCCGGCCATATTCGATATAATATCCTCCGGGTTGCCTTACCTGCGTAAAGTCAAGCCTGGCAGCTGAGGACATGCCCCATACCGATCCGTCATATTGCTCCGCAGTGCCACTGAAGACCGGCCTGTCAGTCAGGGCATCAAAGAGAGTGAAGTTCTTTTCCGCCCCCGGCTCCTGTGATATATACACGGCTACCTTTACCGAGCCAGGGAGGTATCCCAGCTGGTTGATCCTGATCCATGAGTCAGCCCTGGCACCATGTATTGACAAGAGGACCAGGATAATTATTGCAGTTGCTTTCTTCATTCGGTTACAGGTATTTCTTTTATTTGTATGCCGGAACTCTCCTTCGGGATACCTGTCCGGCAGGTTCTGCTTCAGTAAAGCTGCCTTATCTCAGCACCTACAAAATAATGCGAGATAATCTGCCTGTAGGTGTATCCAGCGGCGCCCATCACGGCTGCTCCTATCTGGCAAAGTCCAACTCCGTGACCCCATCCGGCACCGTGAAGCACAAAGAGTGTCCCGTCATGCCCTTCAATCTTTTCCACCCGGAATGCGGAACTGTACAGATGTGATTTTGAGAGAGCCTTTCTTATCTCCAGCTCTTTGCCAATCACAAGGCTTTTTTTGTCACCTGTGATCCTCAGCCGTGAAAGGCGGCCCGATGTTCCCCTTGTCAGTGGCTCCAGTGATGTAATCCGGCCGAAATCAATCCCGGTTCTCTCCCTTACGAGGTCACTCAGCTCATCCTGGCGGTAGGTTACCTTCCACCTGAAGAAGTCATTTGTCTCCTGGTCATAGTTATTAAGCACCTGTGACAGGATGTTTTTATCTGAGGTATTGCAGAATGCCTCCGGGCTGGTGTTGATCCATTCAATGGCATTCGCTTCCTCCGAGAGATCAGTGTCGGGTATATGCGCCCCGGCGGGAGCATCAAGGACCTTTCGGAGATATGGATGACTCACCGGCTCCCAGCAGTTTTCAAACAGTTCAGTGGCTCCTCCGCAGCACTTTGAATATCTTGCATCACAGATGAAATCACCCTGCATCAGTACCTCACCGGCAGTCTCCCTCACTGCCACCTCAACCTCCCTGGTTGATGCCCTGGTGATACCCTGGTATCTCTGGCAGTGATCATCGGCACAGACATCAAAATCCCTGTGATCCTCCCTGTCATACCAGCGGGTTATTTCACTGTCAGTAACAAAACTGGTACGGTATTTTTCCCCCGTGTCACTGAGACGGAGTGTCTTGTCAATCTGAGCCAGCAGCCAGCTCCGGGAGATGACGGCATGAGCCCTCAGCAGCTCACCAGAGGAAGTGGCACTCATCTCAGAGGAGATAACGCTTGCCAGGTACTCCTCTACCGGGAGGATATTGACAGCCGTCAGACGGTCTCCGCGCATAATGAACTTCAGATTGCCCCTGAAGGTCTGATCCTCATTCCTCTGCCAGTGGAAATCAACGCCTATGGTTACGGCGTGAAGAGTGAAGCTGCCTGTGTCAGGGGATGAAGGTGAAAAGGTAATCTCATCTCCTGCCCTGACAGTACCTGCTTCGTTCCTGATTGTAATACCGTCACTTCCGGCCAGCGCTGTGTAAATACCTGTATACCTCCTGCCGGTGTCAGCGGCAATAAAATCGCCGTTCAGGGTGAATGTCAGTCCGCTGCCGGAGACGATACCAACACTGATCTCGGGTTCCTTATTAACCGTCATAGTATTCCTGATGTTAGTTTTTTCAATTCGTCCTCTCCGAGGCAAACCTCTTCGAGTATGGCCCGGACGTCACCGGATGTTATCTTATTGAAGTCCTCCTCCCTCGGAGTTATGAATACACCGCCGATATCTACTGATGCCGGGCTGAGGAGTATCCTGTTCTCCCCTTCGGCGAAGTAACAGGCAGGCCTGTGGACCCTCCTGGGTACAACATGCACCGTCCAGCGTCCGTCATCATGCCATGCAAGAATGTTCAGCATCGGTTCCGGTCTGTCAGGCTGCAGCAGGGCAAACTTTTCAGTAAACCTCCCGAAAGTGGCGATCAGAGCCTCAGTGTCATTCCCTTTCAGTGTCATTATACCACGTCCGTAGTCTCTCCAGAGCCACATTTCGGTATCTCCCTCATGTGCCACAAGGCTGCACAGCAAAGGATTTGTCATATCCGTTTCAATTCTGAGAAAACCCCTGTTGCCCGCCTGGAAGTGGAGGTGATCAGGCGCCGAAGCACCGCACTGCGGGCCATTATAGAATATGACATAATCAGGGAGTGATTTTGCAAGGGAGAGCATTGTACCGAAATTGCCGGCTATCCGCTGCGGAGTATGCGCCCGGTTTACGATGGTCAGATGACGCCTGAAAATGGGAAATGGATTTATCAGGATGATGTAGTCACTGCCATAGGTCACACCCCTCTGCTCTGCCGGACGGTTTGCCTCACACAGGAAGCAGGGCCTGGCCTCCACTGACCGTGCATCGACCTTTGCAGCCGATGATACAATACGACCCGGATTGTACTGAACTGAGATATCATAACCCGGGAATGAGACGGTACGTACCCTTACACTGTCAAGCTGGCTGTAGTTGTCACGTGCCAGCTTCCACTCCCTGAACTGACCATCAAACAGTTCATTTACACCTGTTGAAAAATCACTCATGCGCAGTCCCGGTTAACACTTCAGCCGTTCATTCTTATTCTTGCCAGGAGCTCTATTGTCCTTATCCTGTCCTTGTACAGGTTGTGTGCGTTGGCTTTTACAACATCGAGCACGGCATCGGAGTTCTCATCCCACCTGCGGCACAGGTAGAGAGGCTCATAGATGCGCCCTATACGGTAATGCCTGCTGATGGCAAGTCCGACTGCATAATCTTCGCCATAACTCACATTTGGCACCCTGATGGTTCTGAGAACGGGTGTATAAAAAGCCCTGGGTGCCCCGAGCCCGTTTATCCGGAGTGCATTGTTCCGGCCGTTGTCAGGAGTCCACTCCCTGTGGTCTATAAGCCCTGGAGGTATCTCCTGCAGATCGAAGTTGACCATCCTGTAAGACCCTACCACCATGGCGCACTGCTGCTCATGGAAAGCATCAACAATCCTCGTTATTACATTGTCATCGATATAAAGGTCATCGCTGTCAAGCTGAATGGCAAACCTGCCGCAATGGTCACTGAAGACCGCCTCGTTCCAGCACCCCCCTATGCCCAGGTCCTTCCTGTCAGGGATAATGTGCACCACGCGGCTGTCAGAAGCAAATGACCTGATAACCTCTGTGGTGCCGTCAGTTGAGAAATTATCCACGATGATCAGGTTGAACCTGTACTTCGTCTTCTGATTAAGCACCGAGGTGATGGCATCGCCAATGGTCTTTACCCTGTTCCTTACCGGAATTACAACAGATGCATCAAACTCAAAACCGTCATCATCAAACTTTACATCCCTGAACTGCGGGGCCAGCCATCCGCCGATGGTTTTCAGATGATGCGTGCATGCCTTCTCCATCTCAACCTGCACGGCCCTGTTGCGGGGATCAACATAGTCAAACTGCTTTTCCCCGGTCTTTCTCGTGTCAGTCTCAACCTCGGTATAAAGCATCTCCTGTATATGGATCAGGGGATATTTCTGCGATATCTTAAGCCTCAGGTCATAAAGCCCGGCAAAGCTGTACTCCTGGTCCATCCGTTTGCAGGCATCCCTGAATGCATTCGCGTCATACAGTATCAACGATCCGAAATTGAAATCATCACGAAGACTCCCTTCCTGGTAATCAATTACCGGATGAGGTGACATTACCCCGTTCTTGTTTTCGAGGTAATCAGAATAGACCATACCGGCACCGGTGTCATCACAAATTCCTATCATCCTGGCAATGGCGTGCCTTCCCATATCAAGCGGAAACCCCTTGCTGTAAACAATGACATAACCGGTATCTGTCACGGCGGCCATTTTCCGGAGGGCATCAGTTGATGAGAATCCTGCCGAAATTATTTCTCCGGCTCCGGTCTCCT
>SBFZ01000329.1 GCA_006227095.1 Bacteroidota bacterium
CCCACCGGTCCGCCCCTGAACTTTTCAATTATTGTCCTGAGTATGCGGTTGTCCATCTCATCAAGTCCGTGCTTGTCAATGTTGAGTGCCTCCAGGGCATAGCGGGTTATATCCAGGTCAATAACACCCGTTCCCTTTACCTGTGCAAAGTCACGTACTCTGCGCAACAGGGCGTTGGCTATCCTGGGGGTACCGCGACTCCTTGACGCTATCTCCGAGGCGGCATTCTCGTTAATTGCGACATTCATTATGGAGGCAGATCTCTTCACTATCCCTCTCAGGACAGGCACATCATAATATTCGAGATGAAACTTGATGCCGAAGCGGGCACGCAGCGGGCTGGTGAGAAGACCAGAACGTGTAGTTGCCCCGATAAGTGTAAACGGATTCAGCTTCAGCTGAACAGAACGGGCTCCGGGGCCCTTGTCTATCATTATGTCAATCTGATAGTCCTCCATTGCCGAATAGAGATACTCCTCCACAACCGGGCTCAGCCGGTGAATCTCATCAATGAAAAGCACATCCCCCTCATCCAGGCTTGTGAGAAGACCGGCAAGGTCTCCGGGCTTGTCAAGGACAGGACCTGAAGTGACTTTGAGTTTTACCTTAAGTTCATTTGAGATGATGGCGGCAAGAGTGGTCTTTCCCAGTCCCGGGGGACCGTGAAGAAGGACATGGTCAAGAGCCTCACCGCGCTGCAATGCTGCAGTTACAAAGACACTGAGGTTGTCGGTGATCCGCGGCTGACCCTTGAAATCGGAAAAGGAAAGGGGCCGTAACTGCCTTTCCAGCTCAGCGTCACCGGCCAGGGTAATCTCTTTTCTCAGGTTGAACTGTTCGTCCATCAATGGTCTATTTGATACGCCTGACACTGCTCTCGGGAAGGTTTACCGGAACACCATTTATACTGGTCTCAACGTCATCACGATATGTTATTGAAAGAATTATTTCTCCAAGCTCGTTGTATTTCTTCCATGTCCTGGTACGAAAGCCGTTCCTGTAAAACATATCTTCCTTCGTCCTTCCGTTGCCGTAGTAAACAACATGGTGTCCGTCAGGATTACCCTGCCTGTAATTTCCCTTGAACCTGAGTTTCCCGTCAGGATAAAATGATTTCCATTCTCCGTTTCTGAGTCCAAGCAGATATTCACCCTCCTCGGTATTGTCTCCCGTGGTTACTTTCCACATGCCGTTTCTTTCGCCGTCGGCATAGGTTCCCTGTGCAATGATTTCTCCGGTGCGGGTGTATTCGGTATAATTGCCGTCTCTCCTTCCCTGGAAATAATCCTCTTCGCGAAGCAGCTCACCCCCGGGATAATACCAGCGCCATGTTCCGTCAATACGGCCGTTGCTGTAAGATCCTGCCTGTTCAAGCCTTCCGGCGCTGTTGTAGAATTTCCAGGCCCCGGTTCTCCTGTTGGCGGCATAGTTACCCTCGGCAATAAGGGTTCCTTCGGAGGAATAGTCTCTCCATGGCCCTGACCGGTTCCCTTCAGCATCAACGATACCTTCAGAAATCAAAACCCCGTTATCATTGTAAATGAATGCATTCCTGATTGTTCCGTCAGTATTGTATTCACGGTGGATACCAACGGGAATACCCTCCTTATAAGGTCCGGAATATATAAGGCGGCCGGTGTCATCATACCTGTTCTGTATTTCTATCTCAGCACTTGTGTCAGCATCCGTGCCGGTAACCTTGCCGTTGTCATAGAGCAGGGTTACGAGCAGCCTTCCTCTTGCATCATATTCCTTATAGTAACCGTGAAGCAGGTCATCACGGTAGTTCCGCTCCGTTTTGATGCTTCCGTCAGGATAAAAATCGAGCCACTCACCCTGCTTCATGCCCGAGGCATCGGTATGGTTGATTCTCTCCCGGCTGATAAGGAAATCATTGTTGTACTCGAGGAGGGTTATGATTTTTCCCTCACGGTCATATTCCCGTGACAGACCCTCCTTTTTACCGTCTGAATAGGGTATTGTCTGCCTTAACTTTCCGTCAGGATAAAAGATACGCGTCAATCCCTCCCTTTTGTCTCCGGCATAAAGTTCTGCTGTATGAACGTAAAGGCCCGTTACCTGATCCTTCTGGTATTTGATTGAATATCCGTTTCTTTTGCCCAGCAGATAACTTATCTTTTCGGTAGTATCTCCTGACTGATCATAAAAAACCCATACACTGTCAAGCAGGAAACTGGTTCTTTTTCCTTCTGATTTAATAACTCCTGTAACATAATAGCTTTTCCAGTAACCATCAGGTTTACCGTTTCTTATATATCCTTCACTTGATATATTTCCGTTCGGATACCTGAATTGCTGAAAACCATCCTGCAGCTGTCCATTCTGCTGTGCAGTCAGCATGACAGGAATGACGAACAGCATTGTCAGGAAAATCTTCTTCATATTACAATCCCAGTTTTGCCGAAATCTCAAGCATTCTCCTTATTGGCACTGCCGCACGTTCTATTATTGCGGGGTCAACAGTCACTTCCGGCTCTTCAAATTTAAGTGATTTATATATCTTTTCAAGTGTAATAAGCTTCATGAAGTTGCATTCGCTGCATCCGCAGGTAGAATCTTTTGGAGGGGCAGGAATAAATATTTTGCCTGGTTCCGCTTTCTTCATCTGGTAAAGAATGCCCGGTTCCGTTGCCACAATAAATACTTCACCCTGATCATGGCTTACAAATGAAAGCAGTCCGGATGTTGATCCTATATAGTCGGCCACAAGCCTGACGGGTTTTTCACATTCCGGGTGTGCAATGATCTTTGCACCCGGGTTTTCATCCCTGAGCTTCAGTATTGCTTCCAGTGAAAACTGTTCATGGACATGGCATGCACCATCCCAGACAAGAATATCTCTTCCGGTAAGGCTCTTTATGTAGTTTCCCAGGTTCCTGTCAGGTCCGAAAATTATCTTCTCTCCTTCAGGAAGTGATTCAATTATCTGCCTCGCATTTGATGAGGTGCATGCAATATCACTCAGCGCCTTTATATCAGCTGTTGTATTTACATACGTAATGACGGTTCTGCCCGGATTGTCATTTATGAACTTTTCAAAGTCCTCTTTTTTGCATGAATCAGCCAGTGAGCATCCGGCCAGCATATCAGGAATTATTACTTTCTTACCCGGGGAAAGTATCTTTGCCGTCTCAGCCATGAACTTGACTCCGGCAAACACAATAAGGTCAGCTGTTGTCTCCGCAGCCTTCTGTGAAAGAGCCAGGCTGTCACCGATGAAGTCA
>SBFZ01000354.1 GCA_006227095.1 Bacteroidota bacterium
AAGGACTCGGTGATGTGGTAAAGGCCATTTCAGAGCTGTTTGAAAAACGGTATGGCCTCTATGTATCCGCACTGGCACAGGTGCGCACCATTCACGTGATTGGAATTCTCGGGGCAATAAGTGAGCGGGTGCGGGAACAGGCACATGACCAGAACCTCTTCCTGCTCTCTGACGCCGGCGAGCTGATAAGCAAGCTGATAGCTGATGATGACACCCCTTTCATCTACGAAAAGATCGGCTCCACATATGACCATTATATCATTGATGAATTCCAGGATACCTCCCGGATACAGTGGAACAACTTCAGACCTCTTATTTCGGAGACGTTGTCCCGGGGAAGGGACAACCTCGTTGTGGGCGACGTGAAGCAGTCGATCTACAGGTGGCGCAACAGCGACTGGCGCATAATACATACCGAGGCTGCACAGGCTTTTGGCGAAGATGCTCTCCGAACCATCCGCCTGAGTACCAATTTCCGCAGCCGGACCAATATCATCAGGTTCAACAACTCATTCTTCGCTCCGGGTTCAATACCTTCGCTATGCGATGAAAAGCTTGCTTTTAACGGACTGAGGATAAGCGATGTATATGCAGGGTCAGAACAACAGGGAACACCGGAAAGAGATGGCGGATTTGTAAAACTAACCCTATACAGGAAGAGTGATGATGAGGGGTGGAAGGAGCGTGTCCTGAAAGACCTGCCAGGATTGATTGAAGGGATTCAGGACCACGGTTACAGGGCAGATGAAATACTTTTTCTATGCCGCACAAATGAAGAAGGAAAGAGCATTATCAGCCGCATCCTCGAGTACAGTGCCTCATTACCGCCGGAGCACCGCCTGCGGTACAACTATGAGATTACCTCCGGAGAGTCATTGCTGCTTGAGCGTAACCCGGCCGTAACCTTCATGATTGCCTGCCTGCGTTACCTTACTGACCCGGGCAGCCGGATCAACATGAGTCAGATGGTCAGGTCATTCGTTCTGGCCACCGGCTGGGATGAAAGTCTTGTTTACATGGGTGATGCGGCAGAGAGCACCGGAGAACCGCTGCCTGATGGTTGGAGACAGACCCTGGAATCGTTCCGCAATACATCACTCTACAGCGCTACCGGGAGCATGATAAGGTGCTTCGGGCTGGGAGAGCAGAGCGCCAATATAGCCTATATCAGCTCATTCCAGGATGTTGTGCTTGCATGGTCAGGGCGTCACAGCTCTGACATATCTGCCTTTGTGAAGTGGTGGGACGATGAGGGGAACAAAAGCACACTCAGCCAGTCAGACAGGCAGGAGGCGATGCGTGTGATGACCATACACAAGGCAAAAGGGCTTCAGAGCAAGGTTGTAATAGTCCCTTTTGCAGCATGGGATTTTTCAAGGCCGGGCTTCAGCAGGCCGCTGCTTTGGGTCACAAATGTGCCTGCTCCCTTTGAACCCATGCCTGTCGTTCTGCCTGAGGTCAGCAGCAAGCTGGAGGAGTCACTCTTCTCTGAAGCTGCGAGGATGGAAAAAGCCTCTGAGTGGCTTGACGGGGTTAACCTGCTTTATGTGGCATTCACGAGGGCTGTTGATGCCCTCTGGGTGATGGCTCCGGAGATAACCAGACCCTCCTCCGGCAGCGCCGGTACAGCAGGCCTTATCAATGAAGCCCTGGTTCGGCTGCCTGACGACTTTGTGACCCGTGATGAGGAGACCGTCCGGTATATTGAATGCGGTCAATTGCCTCCTGTGGAGAGACAGGAGAGGGAGCCGCAGCCGGAGATATCACGATATGCCTTCAGTGAACCGCGCGGGTCACTCAGGCTGAGAACGGGCGGCGCCCTTCCACAGGATGAGGTCAAGCTGGCAGAACCCGGCGGGAGGGCCTATGGCATAATGATGCATGAAATACTGAGCCGCGTCACCACCGCTGAGGATATCAGGCATGCCGTTGAGCAGGCGTGCGCCGGCGGGCTGCTGCCGCTGTCAGGCCGTGACACCGTCGTCAGCCGCCTGACTGAGATGCTCACCTCTGACAGGGTGAGGCACTGGTTTGACGGCAGCAGCCGGGTGATGACCGAAGCGACAATCCTCCTTCCCACTGGCGCCGCCCGCCGCCCTGACAGGGTCATGATAAATGATGATGCCGTGATGGTTGTTGACTATAAGTTCGGGGAACCGTCACCACGCCACATACAGCAGGCTGCAGCCTACCGCGAGCTGCTGACCGCCATGGGATACAGAAATGTGAAATCGTGGCTGTGGTATGTTGAAAAGGATATAATAGAAGAGGCATGAGCAGCGGAGAAAAATACAGCTGGGGTACAACACGGAGGTATAACTCATATGCTGACTGGTTTGCAGCCTTTTTCGGGGGAAGGATGCAGAAGGTGAGCATCAACGCGGGCTTCACCTGCCCGAACAGGGACGGGACACTCGGATACGGCGGATGTACATACTGCAACAACGAGGCATTCATACCCGGCTACTGCACTCCTGAAAGAAGCGTTACACAGCAGATTGAACAGGGGATTGAGTTCCACCATCGCAGGTACCGGCGTGCCAAAGGATATATTGCATATTTCCAGGCATATACCAATACCTATGCCGCAATTGAAAAGCTCTCGGCACTCTATGACGAGGCACTTAATCATCCGGCGGTAAGCGGACTGGTGATAGGTACGCGTCCCGACTGCGTTACCGGTGAACTGCTCGACAGGCTGGCGGTGATGGCACGCGATTATTTCATTTCGGTGGAGTATGGTATTGAGACTGTGAATGATGATACCCTCAGGCGCATAAACAGGGGGCATGACTTTGCAACTGCCGTTAAGGCTGTGGAAGAAACGGCAGCGCGAGGACTGAATACCGGAGCACATCTCATCTTCGGTCTGCCAGGTGACACCCGCCCGTCCATAACCGAAAGCGCTGACATTATTTCATCAATGCCACTGACATCGCTGAAGATCAGACAGCTGCAGCTTGTAAAAGGGACACTGATGGCGAGGCAGTACCGGCAGGACCCTGACGCCTTTGATCTTTATTCCCTCGATGAGTACCTTGACCTGGTGATCTCCTTTACAGAGCGGCTTTCACCGGGTATAATGATTGACCGCATCAGCGGAGAGGCGCCTCCGGGGCTCCTTGATGACCCGCGTAACTGGCAACTGAGGAGCAACGGGATTTTCAACCTCTTCGAGAAGAAACTCGAAGAGCGCAACACATGGCAGGGACGACTTTGCAAAACGGGCTGAG
>SBFZ01000278.1 GCA_006227095.1 Bacteroidota bacterium
GATTAACAGAGCATTACGGATTCAGTGAGAAAGACTGGAACGAGACTGTCAGTCGCTTTCTTCCGGAGACACTGCCTGCAAAAACACTCTTCCTCGAGAAGGGACAGGTATCAACACGTCTTGCATACCTGAGATCGGGACTGATGCGGTCATTCATCTATGATGATAACGCCAATGATATCACCACCCAGTTTTTCAAGGAAGGGTCAGTGGTGATATCGATGAAGAGCTTCAATGACCAGGTGCCATCGCGGGAGTATATCATTGCATTGGAGGAGTGCGAGATCGATGTCATCACCTATGACCGGATGAATGAACTTATGGATGCAGTACCGGCCTGGCGGCAGATAGCCAAAGATGTGGATGAGTTCAAATACAACGCACTGATGAACCGCTCAATTCAGCTCCAGACACTCACGGCATCAGAACGGTACCAGCTCTTCATGAAGAAACACCCTGACATCCTTCAGCGGGTTGCCCTGAAACATATTGCATCATACCTCGGCATCGATATCGCCACCCTCAGCAGGATAAGAAAATCAATCTGACATCCTCTTTTTTGACTTTTGTCAAACAACGCTCCGGGCAGGAGAGCGTAACTTTGCTTCATCAATAACTTCAAAATGAATGAGATGAAAGTAACAGCATTTGTCGGGAGCGCAAGAAAGAAACATACCTACCTGGCCACGGAACGGTTCCTGAAGAGTCTTCAGAAGAATGGCGATGTCGATTTTGAGATAGTGGCACTGGCCGATTACAACCTGAAGACATGCAGGGGTTGCAAGCTGTGCCTCGACAAGGGTGAGGAGCTCTGTCCCCTGAAAGATGACAGGGACATCCTTATGGAGAAGGTAAGGCAGTCTGACGGAGTCGTTTTCGCCACACCAAACTACTCTTTCCAGGTATCGGGACTGATGAAGGTTTTTCTTGACAGGTTCGGCTACGTCTTTCACAGGCCTGAATATTTCGGAAAAACCTTTACCGGCATCGTGGCACAGGGTGTATACGGGGGAAAGGAAATAGTCAAATACCTCGATTTCGTGGGCAGCGGAATGGGCTTCAACGTCGTAAGTGGCTTCTTGATCAATACCAGGGAGCCGGTACCCGAATCAGAACAGGTAAAAACAGAAAAGGCAATAGAAAAACAGAGCCTCCGATTTTACAGGCAGCTTGCCAGGAAGGAATACCCCAGCCCTTCGATGCTGAAGCTTATGATCTTCAGGATGAGCAGGACCAGCCTGAAAGCCGCACTGACTGAAGATTTCAAGGATTACCGGCACTTCCGGGACCAGGGATGGTTTGACAATGATTATTACTACCCGGTAAAACTTAACCCGGTAAAAAGAACAGCGGGATGGCTGTTTGACATCACGGCACGCAGAATGGCTGCCGCCAACTGACAATAATTTGAACGGAGCCGGAGGCATGACGATGACAGGTCGGCTAACCTGCCCTCAACTGGTTATTACTTACAAAAACAACCAATAATTAATAAAAATGGAAAAGATTAAAGTACTTGTTATCGGTGCAAGCGGACTGCTTGCCGGTCCGGTTATCAGAAAGCTGGATGAAAAGGGATTTGACCTGAGGCTGTTTTCACGTTCAGTCAATCCGTCAATGTTTGTAAACGACTATGACATCATGAGAGGCGATGTCTTTAATATTGCCGACCTCGAAAAAGCAATGAACGGCTGTGACGCAGTGCATATATCCATCTCTACTGATGATGATGTCAGGGCTGTGACCGGTATCGTGGAAATGGCAAAAAAGAAAGAGATCAGGTATATCAGCCTTATCTCCGGGTGCACAGTATCTGAGGAGAACCGGTGGTTCAAATTCATCGATGACAAGATGAAGATTGAACAGATGGTGATGAAGAGTGGTCTTGCGTGGTTTATCTTCAGACCCACATGGTTCTTCGAGTCGCTCGGAATGTTTGTAAGGAATGGCAAGGCTTCTGTCCTGGGCAGGCTGACGGACAGGTATCACTGGGTGGCAGCTGACGACATGGGAAAAATGGTTGCGGAAGCGTATTCAACCCCCGGCACTGAGGACAGGGTCTATTTTGTCTATGGCCCGGAGAGATACACCATGAAGGAGATGCTTGGGAAGTACTGCGGGGCTCTGCACCCTGAGATAAAGACTGTAAACGAGACCCCTCTCCTGCCCCTTAAGATCATAGCCTTCCTGACCCGCAACAGGAAGCTGAAGTTTGCCGTCTCTCTGTTCGGTTATTTTGAGAAGGTAAAGGAGCCGGAAGTACCAGAGGCTGACCTCGCACTGCTGGGAAGACCGGCAACTGACTTTGACAGCTGGGTCCGTTCAAAACAGTAGAAAATGAAGATCAAGATCAGCTATAATGACGGACAGATGAAACAGCACAGGACAGAAGCTCCTTCCGGAAAGGGAGGATACACATCAGAGCGACTCAGTTTCAACCGGAAGATGGTGGCTGCCTCGGCTGCTGTCACCTCTGCAAAAAGCACGATACACTCACTGGCCGAAGCAGACATCACTGTGCCCCGGAGGTTGCTCCGGGAGCACTTTGAGAGAACTGGTGAGAAGCTTTCGTTCACTGCATATATTGTTTACTGCCTGGCACAGGTGATCAAAGAGAACCCTCATCTCAATGCTTTCAAAAAGGGCAACAGGCTCATCACCCTTGACGATGTCACCATCAGTGTTCTTGTTGAGCGGGAGTTCTCAGGGGAGAAAGTCCCGGAGCCGCTGGCCGTAGTGGCAGCGCAGAACCTGACCTACCGGGAGATCCATCACAGGATAAGGTCAGCCAGGGAAAGCTCCGGTGATTCAATGGGTGGATTCAGTGGCATGACATGGATAAGATTCATCCCCGGTTTCCTGCTAAAAGCATTTGTTCGTCTTGGCGAAAGGAATATCGGGCTTGCAAAGAGGTACGGCAAGGTGGCGGTGACCGCCGTAGGCATGTTCAGTCGCGAGCCTGTCTGGTTCATACCTCATGGCAGCGGTACAGTGCTGATAACAGTTGGCAGCATAGAGAAAAGGATGGTCTATACTGGAGCAGCCCACGAGGAGAGAGAGTTTCTCTGCCTGACCGGCTCTTTTGATCATGATGTAGTTGACGGTGCACCGGCAGCCAGGTTCATGAACCAGCTCCTGGAGACCATCAAAAGCGGAATGAGCCTGAGTTCCGGCGGGGACTGGTAATCAGGCGCCAACTGGCCGGATACAACACTTAACAACT
>SBFZ01000339.1 GCA_006227095.1 Bacteroidota bacterium
AGATGCTCAAGGTTTTCGCAGGAGGCTGCTCCGCTTGACCTGAATACCGCATCAATATTCTTGCGTGCCTCATTGTACCTGGGATCATCAGGCTTACGTGAGAGCTGGTTGTCAACCACCTTCATTGACTCTGAATATGCAGTGATTACATCCGGGGCTTCAATAAGCTTGAGTGCATAACATTTAGCCGTGATGGCCATGTAAAGACTTGAATAGGTATGGTCAAAACTCTGGGGTGAGCTCTCCATCACACCCTTTATGATATCATAGCATCTTTTTGCATAATCCGGATCATTGCCTCCGAACTCATAGAGGGCAAATGCCTTCCGGAGGTTATTTGCCGGTTCCTCATTAAAGTACTTTGTGCGCTGGTCAAGGATCATCATCACTGTATCAATGTATGCCTTGTTTCCCGTCTTGCGGAAGAAATCCTTGAACATGGTCTCTCCCTTTATGTATGTGTTCTTGGATGAACCGGGGCATTCATTGAATACCGGCCTCCAGAACTGGACGGCCATGTTGTAGTCCTTGTTTTCGTAATAGGTTGAATAGAGTGAGGTGTTGCGAAGACATCTGGTGCTGTCCTCGCCTCTTCCGAACGGTGTTCCCGTTTCAATACCCTTCTGAGCCTGCAGGCCAAGGGTTGTCAGTGACAGAATCAGTCCGGTTAAAATCGCGCTGGATCTTCTTTTCATCTCTTTTTTTATTCTTGTTTTAATCATACTGTCTCTTGAGGAACCAGTAATCATAAAGATTCAGGCTGGCTCCGACCGATATCCTTGTCTCCCGCGGGATCTCCCCGGTGCCGCTGCCCCGTGTTGACAGATCAACCGCCAGTGAGATTCTGGATCTCGATCTTCTCATTGGAATACCTGTTCCAAAAGTTATGCCGTACTCTTTCATGGTGTCATCACCGAAGATGGTGTAACTCTCACCATAACGGCATCCCAAGCGGTATTCCATCCGGTCAAAAAAACTATAATTTGAATATTTGTCAGGGATATATTCGGCTCCTGCATGCAATGACAGGGCATCTGCATAGGTCCCGTACGTTCCGGGAAGAGAGGCTTTGCTCCAGCTGGTGTAGACAATGTCAGCACCGACAGTCATCTTATCCTTTTTACCGGCGGAGATACCTGCCCTGATTGACTGCGGCATCGTGGAAGTGGTTGACAGTGAACTGAAAGCCAGGGTGTCAAGTGCAAAGCTGCTGGTCTGTATGCTTGAGTACCTGAAGGTCATCTCCTCATTGCTGGTTTTCAGTTTGAATGAGGGTGTCCATGTCAGACCTGCATTTATGTACCTGTTATCTGACATGGGGAGCATGAACTGCAAAGAGGCGTCGAAACCTGCACCGGTGAGACTGGAAGTGCTCTGTTTCCTGGTGTTGAAATAGTTGAGGTCACCGGTAAAGATGAAGTCATTGGTTCTGGTCACCTCCCCGAACATCAGGAATGCATTGGCTCCCACTGACATGAACGGAAAGAGTTTCACGCCTGTGCCGATCAGGGCCTTCTGGTAGCCTCCGTTGCCCTTATGTTGTTCGTTTATCGTGCCGGAGACATCAGTGCCGGGCCATTCATAGGCAATATTGTAAGAACCGTTTGAGTAAGGCATAATGCCTGCTGTTACTCCCCATCCCTTCTTTATCGGGAAGCCCATGATAAGATGAGAAAAACCAAGGTCCTGTGAATAATAGGTGAGGTTATCTTCCTTCAGACCTACCACTCCGTAGTCAAGCCCGAAGTCAAAGATGAATGAGGTTGTGTCGATGCTGCTGTATGATGCCGGCGTGAGGAAGTTCAGGGTCAGGTTGTCCCTTACCCCGCTGCTTATTCCACCCATGGCCCGGGTGCGGAACGTGCCAGGCAGTTCCAGGTTTCCAATGCCGTACCTGGCGAAGGGTGAATAGACATTTTTCTGACCTGCAGCCCCTGTTGCCAGGAGTGCCATCAGGCATGCCAGCGCGACTCTTATGCTCTTATACATTTGCTTCCAGTAAAAAATTCAATCCCTCCGTCACAAGGTCAGGGTAAAGAAGCGCTTTGCCTCCTGTCAGCGGGGCAATGTCCCCGCCGTCACCGCCCGTAATGACCGCAACGGGGTTATGGTACTTTTTTTCGAATGTGCGAATATACTCAATTATTTCATATGCCAGGCCCATCATTACGCCGCCGGCGATTGCATCCATTGTTGTTTTGCCCGGGAATGTGAAGCCACTCCTCTTTGTCACCAGGGGCAGACGGCCGGTATACTCATGCAATGACCTGAATCTCATTGACAGCCCCGGCGAGATGCTTCCACCCCGGAATGCACCGCCCGTAACCTCATCAATTGTGAGGGCGCTGCCGGCATCAATCACGAGCAGGTCAGCCCCGGGATGATGAAGGAGAGCCCCAACTGCTGCCGCAAGACGGTCGGTGCCAAGCGTCTCCGGCGTACCGTAGTCAATTTCGAAAGGGTATACGGAGTCAGCCGTGAGATGATGAACCCGCTTTGTCAAAGTATAAAGCCAGGCAATCAGGTCAGAAGGGTCAGTGCCGACACTTGAGATGATTGCGGCATCTATGGGATTGGTGCCGGTAAAACCAGCTATTAGCTCGGGGAAGGCCCCGGAGAACCGCTCCTGATTTATGACTCCGTCACCTGCTATGGCAGCCCGGGAGAACCGCTCCTGCTTTATGATAACCCCGTCACTTACAAGGGCGGCTTTGGCGGCTGTGTTTCCTATGTCAATTATGAGGTTCATTCACTGACAGGATTCTGACTGAGACCCTGATTATTGAATCGATGTACATAATTTTCCCGCATTTCTCTATTTTCTTTCAGATGACACGGTTGATTCATGCCAGGAAAGTATCGAGTTAAAGAGATCAATGGCCTGTACCACTGACGATACACCCCTGACAGTAAGGCTGAGCTTGTTGTTGTTCTGCTTCATTGTCATATTGCCCTGTCTCCGGTTGACATAGTTCATCACCGACACAAAGAGAGGTGACCGGTAGAACTGTGACGACTGGTCAGCCACAAAGTTAGCAATCAGAGTGTTATTTTTAAGAATTACTTTTTCAATTCCTGTTTTTGCGGCAGCCCATTTGAGTCTCACCAGTTCAAGCAGCGCCCGGGCCGGCGGAGGCGGCGGTCCGAACCGGTCGGTGAGGTGGGTCTCAAATGCTTTCAGTCCGCTCTCATCCCTGATATCATTGAGTTCCTTGTAAAGC
>SBFZ01000260.1 GCA_006227095.1 Bacteroidota bacterium
TATGATCCATGCCGGATTGAGCTCATGGTTGGCGCTTCAGCCACAGACACAAGACTTCAGAGAGAGGTCAGGCTGAAGTAACCGACATAATCACTCGTCCGCAAGGACTTATCTGCCCAGAAAACAGAGTTCCGGATTTGCATTACAGCAGATCCGGAACCCTGGTATTATCTTTATTGAAACAGATTACTTCATTGGTACCGGATCACCGAAACCAACCTTCTTCAGTCCGCTCATCTGTGTTGCAGCATCACCCACCACCACATAGTACATCTTCAGGGGATCAATGTATTTCTGCACGGTCTCATTGACCTGCTCAACGGTCAGGCCGCGAAGATAATCCTCCTCCTGTTTTACATAGTCCTCAGGAAGATCGTAGAATGTCATGGTTCTCAGCATCCCGAGCTTGGCTTCGATGGTTTCGAATCGCAGGGCATTGGCCTTAAGCATCGATCCCTTTGTGAAGTCAACAACTTCCTGGGAAACACCCGCCCTGTACTGGGCCATGATATCCCTGAACAACTCCACTGACTCCAGTGTGGCATCGGTACGCACTGAAGCGTAGGCAGTAAAAGTGCCATAGTTCTTCATGCCGCTGAAACCCGAATAGGCGCCGTAGGTGAATCCCTTCTCTTCCCGCAGAACCATGAAGAGTCTTGCACTGACACCACCGCCAAGCATATAGTTGGCAACGTCAGCCTTGTAGAAATCAGGATGATTACGGGGTATTGAAGGTGTGCCTATGTTGATAACCGACTGTTTTGCACCGGGTATATCCACGAAATAGATGGCTGACTTCTCCGGTGCCGGAGCGAATGTCAGCTCAGGCATGACAACCTCTTTTGCCTGCCACTTCTCATTCAGTGAGGTCAGAGCCTTGTCAACCCTCGCCTGGTCAACATCACCAACTATGAGGAAACTGGCCACAGAGGGAGAGAAATTGTTATCGTAAAATGCCCTGAGATCATCGAGTGTGATTGCCTCTGCGGACTCTGCCGTACCGCTGATATCGGTTGAATGGATATTGTCAGCTCCAAGTGCAAGTTTGCTGAATGTTATATCCGCAACATAGTTCGGGTCGGCCAGGCTGCGCTTGAGATTGTTGACCGTGCGTGTCTTGTTGATTGAGAACTGCTCCTCATCCCATCTGGGCTCAAGAAGCATCTCCTCAACCAGCGACAGGGTCTTCTCAAAGTTACGTGCCAGGGTACTCACTGATACGGTTATGTTCTCCTCGCCGCCGCGGATATTTATGTTCGCGCCAAGCAACTGTATCTCTTCCTCAAGATCCTCCGGAGTCCTGTTCTTTGTACCCTCATTGAGCATCTGGGCAGTGAACCTGGCAACGCCGGGCTTTGAAATATCATCCAGCATATGCCCGCCGGTGATGACAATGGAGTATGTCAGCAATGGAAGTTCATGTTGCTCTATGCCGAAGATTTTCATCCCGTTTGCGGCCTCCGATTTCCAGATTGCCGGCATGGTGATTGAAGGATCAGGACCGGGAACAGGAGCAACGGAACGGTCAAAGCTGCTTGGTGTCTTCTCAATAACCTCCTCACCGGAAGCAGCTATTTCCATCTGGGTTGCCTTTGTCACGTCTTCCTCAACTATTCCGGCATCGACCGAACCCTCTGCCACCAGGTCAGTCTGACCTTTGGGAACAAAGCTTGTAGCAACATAGTTCTTCCCCTTGATATAACGGTTATAGACATCCCATACATCATCCATCGAAACCTTCTTCATCATCTCAAGCTCCTCAAGCATGAAGTCGGGTGAACCGGCAAACTCACTGTACATGGCAAGCATGAATGATTTATACATCACGCTGCTCATCATACGGTAAAAGTCGGTCTCGATTCCTGCCTTGATACGCTCAAGATCCTTTTCTGTGAACTTTTCTGTCTCAAACCTGTCAAATGCCTCAAAAATAGACTTTTCAACGTCACTGAGGTTTACAGAGGGATTGGCTGTCACACTAATCTGGAACTGTCCGGTCAGCTCCTGCGCCTGGTTATAAACCCTTACGTTCGAGGTAAGCTGCTTCTCCTTGACAAGCACCTTGTAAAGCGGCGACTTCTTCCCGACTCCCAGCAACTGGGCCAGGACATCGAGTGAATAGGCATCCTTTGTATACTGTTCGCTTGTGGGGAAAACCATATTGAACTGCGGGGCACGTGCGAAGCTGTCTTCATGGTATAGCTTCTTCGTCTCTGCCAGTGATACGTTCATGGGTTCGGGATCCTTCAGCTCCTCTCCGGCCGGGATCTCGCCGAAATATTTCTCTATCAGTGCCTTAACCTCTGTAACGTCATAGTCGCCTGACACAACCAGTGTGGCGTTGTTCGGGACATAGAACTTTTTATGAAATTCCTTTACATCGTCAACGGTGGCGTTGGCCAGATCTTCCATTTCACCAATCACATCCCAGCTGTAGGGATGACCTTCCGGGTAGAGGTTTTTCAGGATGACATAATCAGTGAACCCATATGGCCTGTTGTCAACACCCTGCCTCTTTTCATTCTGCACCACGTTCTGCTGCAGGGCAAACGACTGGGGTGTCACGGTGTTGCGAAGGAATCCCATGCGGTCTGACTCAAGCCACATGGCCAGCTCGAGAGAGTTCTTCGGAACCACCTCGAAGTAGATGGTCTGGTCGAAGCTGGTTCCCCCGTTAAGGGTCCCTCCTGCCCCTTCGATATACTTGAAGAACTGGTCTTCGCCAACGTTCTCTGACCGCTGGAACATCATGTGTTCGAACAGGTGTGCAAATCCGGTCTTGCCCGGCACTTCCCTGCTTGAACCCACATGATACAGGATCACAAGTGATGTGATCGGGTCTGACTTATCCTCGTTGAGGATGACAGTCAGTCCGTTGTCAAGCTTGTATGTCTCATACGGGACACTCAGCTTCGTTTTCTTTTCTCCGCCGCATCCTGCTGCCATTATAAGGGCAGCCAGGATAAATAAGCATGTAAGTTTTTTCATGATATTCTGTGTTTAATACTATTCAACCAGTACCGGTTCACCAAACCCGAGTTTCTTCATCTCCTTCAGCTGAGTTGCGGCATCGCCTGCAACAACATAGTACATCTTCATCGGATCAATATACTTGTTTACAATTGCATTAACCTCCTCAACGGTAAGCTGTTTTACATAATTCTCCTCCTGCTTGATATAGTCATCGGGCAAACCATAGGCACTCAT
>SBFZ01000389.1 GCA_006227095.1 Bacteroidota bacterium
TGTGTGGCTGCAGCCACAAGTCCGTCTTTGCCTGTTGCAGCGAAGAAAGTGTTAAATCCGTAGGTTGAAAGTGAGATCTCCAGGAGCCTTCGTATCTGCACCTCATCATCAATGATCAGTATATTCATGTTATCATTCATTCTGAAAGGTTCATGTTATTCATATCGGGCAGTTCGGATGGCAGTGTTATTGTAAACCGGGCTCCCCCGCCTGCGAGGTTTGCTGCCGTAACCCTTCCCCTGTGCACTTCTACCAAGCCCTGGACTATTGATAGTCCAAGTCCCAGTCCGCCCGCAGGGGAGCCTTCAACCCGGAAGAATTTGTCGAACAGCCTGGAGAGCGATCCGGGAGGGAAGCCAGGCCCGTTGTCAGAAACCTTGAGAATCAGATTATTGCTCTCATGAGATGCCTCCATTCTGATAACCGACCCCTGAGGAGAGTGCTGAAGTGAGTTAAGAAGAAGGTTTATCATGACGTGTTCCATGAGTGCAAAATCTATCCTTATGAGTGGCATGTCATCAGGGATTGAGGTGACGAGACTGAAGGGTTCCAATTCCTGCTTCAGGCTGCGGGTGACCCTGTGAAAAAGGTCTGTCACATCATACCAGTCAAGACGGAGCGATATCCTCCCGCTTTCAATCCTCGACATATTGAGCAGGTTTTCCGTCATATGGTTAAGCCTAGACGAGGCCTTGAATATCTCACCATAGAGTTCCTCCCTGTTTTTTTCTGATGTCTGGGAAAGCATAAGTGTGTCTGAGGCACCCATTATTGCTGCAATGGGGATCCTGAATTCGTGGGATACCAGGTTGAAAAGGGTGCTGTAAAAGCGATCTGACTCATCCAGCACCCTGGCTTTTATTGCCATCTCACCCAGGAATTCTCTTTCCAGTGCATTGGAGATATGAGTCCAGTATGTATCCCAGAATGCATCCCGGTTTTTATATCGCTCCTCATCAATCCGGAATGCTACCACTCCGGGATTGATCCTTGAGCCGGTAAGAGGGAAATATGTCAGTTTAGCTTCCGGCATTTCATCCGTATATTTGCCGGCTTTCCGGCGGTTCGCAAATACCAGTTCCGTGATCTTGAGATCCGGCAGGTCATGACTGGCATCACCGGCCGGGATTCCTGAATAATCAAGGTTATTATTTCCATCCTGCAGCATAAACCAGGCTTCAGCTCCGAAATGGTTACCGAAATGCTCCCCGGATACCTTCAGGACCTCTTTGATTCCCCTGGTTTTGGAGAGCTCCCCTGTAAGCCGGAAAAGTGCACTGGTCTGATTCTCCCTGTCACGTACAGCCATTTCCTGTCTCCTGATCCGGTTTGTAAGGATACCGTTGAGCAGGGCGATAATGAAAAAAGAGACAAACATAAGCCTGTCTTCGGTGTTGGCAATATGGAATGTATGAAAAGGAGGGATGAAAAAATAATTCCATGAAACTGCACTCATGGTTGAAGCAAGGAAAACCGGGCCGATTCCGAAAAAGACAGCCAGGACTGCAACCAGGAACAATAAAATAAATGATACGGTATGATAGCTCTGCGGTGACGATAAAGGTGACAGTGCCAGTGTTGCCAGCCCGATTATCAGGATAACCAGCAGGTAGGGGTAGATATGTTTTAGCATGCTTCCATGCATTGCCTTAATTCCGGCATTCATTTTTTCCTGCTTTTTCTACGGTATAAAATTAATCTGATTATTAGCATTATGCATCAATTATTTCAGGGTGCTAATTTGGAGTTCAGTTTATAAAGACTTTATTAATATCCCGGCCACAGATGTAAAGATTTTATAAAGGAATGTGCAACCCTGGAGCCTTGATTACCGTATAACACCTTGCATTACACTACCGGCGAGGGTATGTAGTCAAATTGGTTCATGAAGAAATGGATCCTATATATCATTTCTTTACTATTGTCATTGCATGTTTACGGGCAGAGTTGTTCAATCTTTTCGAAGGCCAACAACATCACCCCTGACAAGCTCTGTTCCCCCGTTACGGCCACATGGACCGTCAGCTATACCGGAGTCGATGCAGCCGGAACTCCCGTAAGCATAAGGTTTGACTGGGATAACGGAACCGTTCAGACGGTGCCGGCCTTTGAAACAGCCCCGGGAGTTTATGAGGCAACTGCAATCATCACCTATACATCCGCAGGAAGGGTTTGCAATTACCATCCGCAGGCCACCCTCGTGGTCAACGGGGTTCTGTGCACGTCATCATCACAGGAGCAGATAGTTACGGTATGGGATGATGATGACCACAACGGGGGAGAAATGCACATAAACCCGGAGATCTACCCGATCTGTTTCGGAAACAGCGCCAATGTCCGGTTTCAGGACCTTACACAGTTCAACTGTGTTCCCCCGCAGGAGAATGACAACCCCAATGTCAGTACCAGGTGGATACAGTGGATTTACGGAACAGACAATACCATGACGGGCATTCCGGTGACGATTGACGGTCACAGCCGCACCTTCCCCTATACTGACAATGTAATCACTCTTACCGGCCCTGTGACCGGATCAGGGGTATGGTCTGACGTTATTTTCGTGGCCAATGACAAGCTGATAGGCCAGTATTTCGAGGTGACACTCCGCAACTGGAACTACTGCAATCCCTATGATGATCCGAACATAGCAGGCGGACCGCGTGACAGGGTGAACGGTGATCACCCGCCGGTGGTAACCACAGCCAGGATATTGATAGTACCATATCCTGATGCCACAATAACACCTGTTGCCCCGATGTGTGCAAATGAACCTCCGGTTACGCTTATGGCACATGATCCCGGGGGAACATGGTCAGGCAGCGGAGTCTCCGGGAACATATTCGATCCATCGGTAGCCGGCCCTGGCAATCATACCATCAGGTACGAGATAACCAATGCAGACGGATGCCGTGATAATGATCAGACAATTATTACCGTGTACCCGGTCCCTGATGCAACAATACTTACCACGGGCATTGCCTGTTCCACCGACCCTGTAATAGTACTTCAGGCACGTGACCCGGGTGGTACGTGGTCAGGAACGGGGGTCTCCGGGAATATCTTTTACCCTGCCGTTGCAACGGCGGGCAATCACCTGATAACCTACTCGATTACGGATGCCAATGGCTGTACCGACATGGACCAGACCATTCTCACCGTTGCCACGCCTGATGCCACCATAACACCTGTTGACACCCTTTGTGT
>SBFZ01000319.1 GCA_006227095.1 Bacteroidota bacterium
GTTCGCCAGGATGCCGTTTCACTCTCAAAGGGAATCGATCCACAGCTGGAAAGAGCTGTAAAGGAGGCCCTTATGCTCCTGGAGAAGGAAGGTGAGACAGATATGACTCCTCCCCCCTTCTCCAAACCGGCAAAAAATTAAACGCCTGCTATTTAAAGGCATGATAGCTGTTTCGCCTGTTTGCGTGTCGTAATAATACGACACGCAAATATGCGCAATGAGCTGTATTTTTGTGAAATCAAGGAATGTGACTGCCTGTGACAAATTGACCAGATCGCAATGACCAGCCTATCAGGCAATTCCAGGGACCGGATGCTCCGGCATTTTTCCTGATTAGGTCCTGATTGCTGCAGGTGTCCTGCCAGATTGGCTGTACAGGGATATGAATTTTAATTATATATTTCGGAAACCTTTTGAACATGACATTGTTTTAAATCAGTCAAACAAATAACAGAAGCATGAAACCGAGAAACAAAGCATTTATGATTGTCATTGCGGCACTGGCAGTTGTTGCCATAACAGCCTGCAACCAGGCTCCCGCAAAAAAGGAAGCCAATAAAGGCACCGCCCATTTCAGGACCCTCCTCTTCAGCGAAACACCATGGGATACCGAAAGAGGCCTGCATGAGCTTACCCCCGCACAGGCAAAGGAAATCAATAACTACAAATTCACTTATGACGATGCCGGCCGGCTTGTTTCGGTCGAATTCACAAGGGGTGATGAGCCCCTCAGCTATGGATCACTTGGCGGTGCCGCCAAAATAACCTATGAGTACGTTGACAACCTGCAGATCAAACGGTTCTTTGACAAAAACGGTGAACCAATGGAATCAGGAGGAGTCTTTACACATGAATACACCCTTGACGACCAGGGAACGAGGGTAGCCCTCAGGTTCCTCGACAGGGACGGAAACCCGGTTGAGAACAGGAATAAGATCCATAACTATGTATGGAGAATCCTCCCCGACGGCAAACTTCAGGAAAAGCGATATAACCTTGCCAAGGAAGAGACCATCATGAACCCCTTCTGCCCGTTCTATGAGCTCAGGTTCACCTACAATGACAAGGGCTATGTAACAGAAATGGCCAACTACATGAATGACCAGCTTTATAACTGTACAGCTGAAAACTGCGGTGATATCGGAGTTTCATACTTCCAGTTCGAATCAAACGATGAGGGTGACCTGCTGAAGTTCTCAGTCTACAACGTGACAGGCCAGATGTCAAACCTCTACTGGGGATGGTCTCGCAGGGTCAGCACCTATGACGAAAACGGCTATGTTCAGGAAACAGCCATGTTCGACCAGGACAATGAATATGTGGCAGGGAAAATGATACCTGTGACTCAGTATTCATATGACAAGCACGGAGCAGTGGTTGAGGTCAGGAATATGGACAAGGATCGCAATATCATCAATAATCCTGACAGCGGTGTGGCTATCACACAGTATTCTTATGACGAGAAGGGAAACCGCACCGAAACCCTTCGGTTTGACAAGGACCGGGTAGCTGTAGCCCAGTAAACATACGAACCAAACCAGATATGAAAAGCAGATTATTTATCGGCTTTGTTACCGTTGCACTGGTTTCACTGCTCGCTGCAGGATGTGCAGGCAAGGGAACCGGGAAGAAAAACGATACACCGGCCGTCAGTGAAACCACTGCACCGGTCATTGACGGGGAAACCACTCTGCTCCTGAAGGACCTTGAAGAGAGGGGCGATTATGTCAACAGCCAGTACTTCCCGAGCCTTATCAAGGCTTCCATAGTGTATGAAGAAAAGGGTAAAAACAACCTGGTTATTGATCTGCGTACGGCAGACAGTTATTCCGCCGGTCACATTGAGGGAGCCGTCAACAAACAGTTCAGTGAACTTCCGGAATATTTCGAGAAAGGGATCAAGCCGTTTGAATATGACAGGATAATTCTCGTCTGTGACGACGGCCAGTTATCAAGCTATACCACATCACTCCTCAGGATGATGGGTTATGGAAATGTCTTTGCCATGCGTTGGGGTATGGGAGGATGGAATAAAGGGTATGCTGAGGAAGGCTGGCTGAAGGGAGTCTCATCGGAATATGAAGACCGGCTTGAGGTTGCTACCAATGAAACCCCGGTTCCTGCCGGAATGCCTGTCCTGGGCACAGGACTCCAGTCAGGATCCGAAATAAGTGATGCCAGGTTCAGGAAGCTGTTTGAGCAGGGAACGGAAAGTATTATTGTCACTGCAGATGAGGTTTTCGCTGACCCGTCAAAATACTTTGTGATTAACCTCGAGCGGAAAGACAAGTATGATGCGGGACATATTCCGGGAGCAGTGCGCTACAAACCTGAGGCAACACTCGGATTTCCTGATATGATGGCCACTATACCCACAGACAAAATCACCGTTGTCTACTGTGGAACCGGTCACAACTCAGCCTTTGCTTCTGCTTTCCTGAGACTCTTCGGATATGATGCCCGGACCCTGAAATACGGGAACAACAGCTTCATGTACAACAAGATGACTGCGGAAAAAGCCACCCTTTCATGGCTTCCGTTTACCCTTGAGGAGTCAAATGATTTTCCCGTAGTGAAGAAGTAGATCTGAATGATCTGGAATGCGGTTGACGCAACTGTATTCCCTGATCAGACGGCAAGAGGAATCCTTGCCCGGAGAGATTTCTAATAAGAGAATCTGCAAAAATTCGATCCGGTCTGTAAATCAGGCCGGATCTTTTTTCAGGATATAAAGATCACGGATTCCCGTCTCGCTGAGAACCATCCACACACGGGCTGACACCGAAATGTCTCCGGAACAGAAAACCACCGGCCCCTTGCTTTTCCTGATTTTACGGATATAGTCTCCTGCGGCAAGCTCATGAGAATCAGCCCTCAATATAGCTGACCCGGGCAAATCCGGAATCTGACAACCGTCATCAAGCACAACAAAAAGTACCTCTCCCCCGATAGCCGGAAGCTTGTCAAGGGTGATCATGTAATCACCTCTCACCGAAGGTTCAGCCCATTTTACAGCATCATATCTGAATATGCCGGGGTTGAATGTGCGGATTGCCGCCAGGGCTGCCAGCAAAACTGCTGCAGCCACGATATATTTATATTGCTTCAGGGTTTTCATACTGCTGTATTTTACTGGCAACCGCCATCAAGTTTGCGTGCTGAAAACTTCTTCGACTCAAGGTACCTGGCCTTCAGGCTG
>SBFZ01000396.1 GCA_006227095.1 Bacteroidota bacterium
GAATCCCAGTTTGACGAAGTCGACATATTCGCTTCCCACCTCAGCAAAATTTTCAGCTTCCCTGACACTCAGTCCCTTGTCCATTACCATTGTCAGCCCCTCACTTCTTGGTTTGGGAGGCCTGACGGGAAGATGTGTCAGCAGTTGTCCGGCTAGTTTCATGTTTATTAGTTGGTTTTCCTGAAAAGTCTTCTCATTGCATTGGTCAGCTTCTCCTCTGGCAGAAGAACGGCATACTCCTCCAGCAGTTCATTGTCGAGTCTCACCGCTTTTATCAGGTTTCGTGCAGCTTCTGTCAGGTTTCCTGTATGCAGGTATGCTGAAGCAAGAAGAAAGTATATACCCGGCAGGTCTCCGCTGATTTTTACAGCTTTTTTGAGCAGCCTTATGGCCCCCCTGTATGATCCGGTCATCATTATCACTATTCCGGTCTCTATCCAGGCTTCATCATAGTAGCCGTCGAGAGCCAGTGTTTCCATATAGCACCTGACCGCTTCCCTGACATTTCCTGTCATTATGTAGGCTTTGCCAAGAGAAAACCAGTAGTCAGGGTTTTCCGGGTCAAGCTCAATGGCCCTCCTCAGCGGCTTAATGCTTTCTGCAGGTCTGTTGCGGGAGAGTGACAGCAGTCCGAGACCATACCACGGATCAGGAAAATCAGGTGTTATATCTATTGCTTCCGAATAATACCTGCGTGCCATCTCCTCATCGCCGGTCTTGTCATAACACTCGGCCAGGTAGGTCAATCCCTCAAGGCTGTCCGGCTCTTCCTCAACGAATTCACGGTAGACATCCATTGCCTCGCTGTACTTTTCAAGGTTACTGAGGATGTTTGCCTTGTTGAAAAGGGCGAAGGTATTCTCAGGGTTCAGTGCCAGGGCATAGTCATAAGCCTCGATGGCCTTACCATAATCACCTGTTTTATTGTAAATTATACCAAGATTATACCATGCGCTGTCAGAAAACGGATCTTCCTCAAGGTAGGAGATATAGTACCTGATACTGGTTTTGAGGTCACCTTTCTTGTCATACGCATATGCGAGGTCATACAGGTGAGCCACGAAGTCAGGCTCCAGTCCGGCAAGCCGGTGCAGGTATGGAATCATCTCCTCGTGGTAGTTGAGATTCTGAAGCACCGAAGTAATGCTGTAAAGGATTGTCTCCTGCTCTTCCAAATCGGTTTCAAGGGCAAGGTCGAATACCCTGCGGGCGCCGTTTATATCACCAAGCATAGCCAGTGCTGTGGCTTTGCAGAGATAGATATCTGCGTTGCCCGGCTCGATATTCTCAAGCCGTTTGGCTATGGTAAGAGCCTCGGTAGCCCTTCCCTTTTCAAGGAGAACGCGGGCTTTCCTGATGAGTATCGGTACAGAATTCGGGTGCAGTTCACAGGCCAGGGATGTAGCCTCAAAGGCATGCACCGGATTGTTACCCTCCAGGTAATAATCTATAATTGTCTCAAATTCATTGACATCAAAATAACAGGTCTCCTTGTTCTTCCGCATTCTCTCGAACCGGAGAATCACCTCTTCCACATCACTGTCATGTACAAAACCGTATTTCTCTTCTTCCATCTCCCCTCAGAATATTTTGCAAATGTAACACATTAATGGTTCGATCCTCCAGGAAGGATCATCAATTATCAACAGGGGTATGTTTTTATAAACATGATAAACAGGATGTTGACAAAAAAAATTAAATCCGACGCAACCTTCCGGTGCCGGTTTTCATCTTACAATTGAGTTCAGAAGCATACCCTCAAACCAAATATTACCCTAGAATTAACCTGAATTCTACCTTCTGAAACCGGGCCCCTGGTCCGGTTTTTTTTTGGATATCCCACATTAAACCTCTCTGCCTGCCGTTATACATTAAATGAATGACATGACTGGAAGCAGGCTATTTTATTTATTATTAGTCCTTTTGGTTGTGCCTCAGATCAACGGCTGCCGCAAGGAACCTCTTAAGGTGAACTATGAACTGGGCATTTTCCCTGACTCTGTGATTGCGCTTGACGGGCTCAACACGCAATATGACGATTACAATGTCGATATAGAGGCGGGGCGCCTCTCTGCGAACCATCCGGTTGTCTTCTCGTCAAACAGGCAGAGCAGCGGAGGTGAATTTGACCTCACCCAGGGTACCATATGGTACATGTTCGGGCAGACCACGGGGTACTTCACCCTTGATTCCCGTATGGGTACTGACACATTCCTCGGGGGGCTCATTTCCGCCTTCAACACACCGGGTGACGAGTTCGGTCCGCTGAGATTCTTCAACAGCCGCAACGGTCTTGAATATATGGCTGTGACAACCCGCACGGCAGAAAATGGCCTTGACATCGTTTATGGCAGTTATGTCCCTGTCTACAGTGCACCTCCCGAAGTTGAGGGACCTGTATCAGCAACGCTCTTCAACAGTCCGTCAGATGATGCTTACCTCACCCTTGGCACCACCCTTGACACTGCCTGGTTCTGCTCGGACAGGGATGGCGATTTCGACATTTACATGCTTACACGGCCCTCAATGATGACTCTCGATGAGTGGTTCACCTCTCCGCCGGCGACACCTGTACCGGCTGACAGCATTAACAGCGGTTATGATGATAAATGCCCGTCTGTAAGGGGAAGGTATATGGTCTTTGCCTCGGAGATGGCCGGCGGATATGGTGGTTTTGACCTCTGGTATTCTGTTTTCCGCAACGGGAAGTGGAGTTCTCCGGTAAATATGGGTCCAGGTATCAACTCACCTGCAAATGAATACCGGCCTGTGCTTGGAAGGGATATCAGGTTCGAGAATCATTTCCTGGTCTTTTCGTCTGACCGTTCAGGAGGGAAAGGTGGCTTTGACCTCTATTTTACCGGAATAACATTGCCCGAGTGACCGCCTGACAGTTCCAGGTTACGACTAAACGCAGCAGAGCCTGCCTGCCTTCCTTCCTTCCTGCTTGCCGGAAATAAATGCGGTACCCCGGCAGTTTCGCAGATCAGCTGCTATCTTATACAGGCCAGGATCGAATTCTTCCTCCGTGTGATTTTAGGAGACGGCTGCTATCTCCTGCAGGCCTTTAGTGTATTGAGCAGCAGTGACACTCTTGTCATGGGACCCACCCCACCCGGAACCGGTGTGATCCATGAGCAGCGAGGAGCCACATTTTCAAAATCAACATCACCTTTAAGTCGCCATCCTGCCTTGGTCT
>SBFZ01000307.1 GCA_006227095.1 Bacteroidota bacterium
ACTGCCTACTGCCTACTGCCTATTGCCTACTGCCTATTGCCTATTGCCTATTACTCCTTTCTTACCCTGTGAACCATAAAATGTATTAATTTTGCGGATGTTTTAAAAAAAGACGGTAAATGAGCATAGTTGGGAAAGTACTCACCCTTTTTCTTGGAAACAAGGAGGAGCGCGACCTTAAGGAAATCAATCCGTATGTGGGTAAGATACAGCAGGAGAGCGCCCTGGTTGCATCACTTTCAAATGACGGATTGCGTGAAAGGACGGCTGAACTGAAAAGGGAAGTCCGGGAATCAATAGCAGAAGAGGAGAAGGAAATTGCCGGTCTCCGCGCAAAGGCTGAAAGCGAAGATGACGTCAATCGCAAGGAGGAGCTGTATAATGAAGTTGACAAGCTTGAAAAACAGATACTTGAAAAGATAGAGGAGAAGCTTGCCGGGATACTCCCCACCGCTTTTGCAATAGTGAAGGAGACAGCCCGCCGGTTCAAGGAGAACGAAGTACTGGAGGTGACTGCCATGGACTGGGACCGGAACCTCGCTGCAACAAGACCCTCCATAACCGTTGAAGGCGACAGGGCATACTGGAAAAACCGCTGGATGGCAGGTGGAAACGAGATCCTCTGGGATATGGTTCACTATGATGTCCAGCTGATCGGCGGCGTCGCACTCCACCAGGGAAAAATAGCCGAGATGGCTACCGGTGAAGGAAAGACCCTCGTCGCTACCCTGCCGGTGTTTCTTAATGCACTGGCAGGCAGGGGAGTACATATCGTAACGGTAAACGACTATCTCTCCAAGCGTGACTCGGAATGGATGGGACCGCTATACGAATTCCACGGTCTTACGGTTGACTGCATCGACAAGCATGAACCCAACTCCCACGCACGCCGCAAGGCTTACAACTCAGATATCACATTCGGTACCAACAATGAGTTCGGTTTTGACTACCTCCGTGACAACATGGCCATCAACCCTGAGGACCTCGTACAGAGGAAACACCACTTTGCCATTGTTGATGAGGTTGACTCAGTGCTGATTGATGATGCACGTACTCCCCTCATCATCTCCGGACCCACTGCCAAGAGCGATACCTCACAGTTCGATGAATACAAGTTCAAGGTTGAGAAGCTGGTCAGCGCACAGCGAAAACTTGTAACTCAACTGCTTGCAGACTCCAAACGTCTCATAAACGATGGTGACAACGAAAAGGGAGGAATGCTCCTGCTGAGAGCATTCAAAGGGCTGCCCAAGAACAGTGCACTCATAAAATACCTCAGCGAGGAGGGAGTGAGAACATTGCTCCAGAAAACGGAAAACTTCTACATGCAGAACAACTCCAAGGAGATGCCCAAGGTCACCGAGGAGCTTTATTTTGTGATTGATGAGAAGGCTAACTCAATTGAACTGACTGAAAAAGGGCATGACCTCATCTCCACTTCCGTGGAAGACTCCAGCTTCTTCGTCCTGCCTGACGTCGGAAGCAAGATAGCTGACATCGAAAAATCGATAAAGGACGAGCAGGAGAGGATGAAGGCCAAGGATGAACTGCTTCAGGACTTCGCCGTGAAGTCGGAACGCGTTCATACCATGACCCAGCTGATGAAGGCATACACCCTGTTCGAGAAGGATGTGGAGTATGTGGTCATGGACAATAAGGTCAAGATAGTTGATGAGCAGACAGGACGAATACTCGAGGGCCGCCGTTATTCTGACGGACTCCACCAGGCAATAGAGGCAAAGGAAAACGTGAAGGTGGAGGCTGCCACCCAGACCTACGCCACCATCACCCTCCAGAACTACTTCAGGATGTACCACAAGCTTGCAGGTATGACCGGGACAGCCATTACCGAAGCAGGTGAATTCTGGAACATATACAAGCTTGATGTGGTGGTAATCCCGACCAACGTACAGGTCATAAGGAATGACCATGAGGACCTTGTGTACAAGACCAAGCGGGAGAAGTACAATGCTGTCATTGATGAGATAGTCAAACTTAACAAGGCAGGAAGACCTGTTCTGGTTGGTACAACCTCGGTTGAGATATCAGAACTTCTGAGCCGTATGCTCAAGATGAAGGGGCTGAAGCACAATGTGCTCAACGCCAAGCTTCATCAGCGTGAGGCAGAGATAGTTGCGGAGGCAGGTAAAACCGGGACCGTCACCATTGCCACCAACATGGCCGGCCGTGGTACTGACATCAAGCTTACTCCTGAGGTAAAGAAGGCCGGCGGTCTTGCAATCATTGGTACGGAAAGACATGAATCAAGGCGCGTTGACAGGCAGCTCAGGGGGCGTGCCGGTCGCCAGGGAGACCCGGGGTCTTCACAGTTCTTCGTATCTCTCGAGGATGACCTGATGCGCCTGTTCGGCTCGGAGAGGATTTCAGGTATCATGGATAAACTCGGCCTTAAAGACGGCGAGATGATTCAGCATCCGATGATCACCAAGTCAATTGAAAGAGCCCAGAAAAAGGTGGAGGAGAACAACTTCGGCATCAGGAAAAGACTGCTTGAATATGATGACGTTATGAACTCGCAGAGGGAGGTCATCTACAAAAAACGTCGCCATGCACTGCTGGGAGAGAGGCTTTCCGTTGACATTGCAAACATGATGTATGACGTCACGGAGAACACAGTCAACACCTATAAGGATTTCTCAGACTTTGAGGAGTTCCAGTTTGCCCTGATAAGATCACTCTCAATAGATTCGCCGGTCTCAAAGCCTGAGTTCAGCAAGAACAGCAACGAGGAGATTGTTGAGTCTGTCTATGCCAAGGTGCTCGAGGCCTACCGCCGCAAGAGCGAAATCATTTCTGCTACAGCTTTCCCGGTGCTGAAGGATGTCTATGAGAGGATGTCAGCCACTTACGAAAACGTGGTTGTTCCGATAACCGATGGTGCCCGCACGTACAATGTAGTCACCAACCTGAAAGGGGCTGTTGAAAGCCAGGGAAAAGAGCTGCTTCGTTCATTTGAAAAGACCTCGGTGCTGGCCACCATTGACGACGCATGGCGTGAACACCTCAGGGAGATGGATGACCTGAAGCAGGCTGTCCAGAATGCCACCTATGAACAGAAGGATCCTCTGCTGATATATAAATTTGAATCATTCGAGCTCTTCAAGACCATGATCAACAAGGTTAACCAGGATGTGGTCAGCCTTCTGATGAAGGGTACCATTCCTGCCGCTTCCCC
>SBFZ01000189.1 GCA_006227095.1 Bacteroidota bacterium
GAGGCACGGTGGCGGAAGCAGATGCTCCATATGAATGGATGCCCCTTTTCGTCAGGGAAGGTTCGGTGATACCAACCGGCCCGGAGATTCAGTATACCAGCGAAAAAAAGGGAGATCAGCTGACACTATGGATATACACCGGTGCCGATGGCAGCTTCACCCTGTACGAGGATGAGGGTGACAACAACAACTACGAGGATGGTGCCTATTCTCTGATACCGTTCACATGGAATGAGGCTGAACGAACCCTTACAATTGGAGCCGGCAAAGGCTCTTTCCAGGGGATACCCGCTGAACGGACAATCAGCATTGTGCTGGTATCAAGGGAGAGGCCTGTGGCCATTGATTTCGGAAGAACTCCGGACTCAACGGTTACATATACCGGAGAGGAGATAAAACTTGAACTCTAATGATACTGAGTGACAAATCAATTGCCTGGAATAACCAAATAGCTTGCTTCTTATGAAAGGACTTTTTAGCGCTCTGCCGCTGCTGCTGGCCCTGTCAGGACCGGTGATGGCCCAGAGTATTGTTCCCGCAGAGTGGAAGTTTCTCACCGGCAACAGGGAGGAATATATTGACTCTGCAAAGAACGACTACTGGTGGAATGATATCTCGCCACTGACAGTCTGGGAAAAACAGGGCTTTGCCGGGTACGACGGCTTTGCATGGTACCGTGTGAAAGTAGTTGTGCCTGGCTCAATGAAAAAGAATGCCCTTAAGTACGGAGGCCTCATGCTCAACCTGGGGAAGATCGATGATGCTGACGAGACATGGTTCAACGGCCACCTGGTTGGCAGAACGGGCAAAATGCCCCCCGGTTATATTGGCGCATACAATGTGCCCCGCAGTTACCTGATACCCCCTGAATACATACGGTGGAACGGTAAAAACACCATTGCAGTCCGCGTTTATGATGCCGGCGGAGACGGCGGTCTCTGGGGCGGACCGGTGGAGCTGACAAACCGGGGCAATCCTGACCTTCTCACCCTTGGAACCGCCTTTGATGAAGAGGATATGATTCTGACCGGATCACCCGACGTGGAGATCCCCGTTACGGTTAAGAGTGAGTTCAGGAAGAAATACCGCGGAGCCCTTTCCCTTGAGATTGTAACGGACTTTGGCGAGAAATTTCACCAGGGGTACCGTGAGGTGGCCGTAAAGGCAAACAGTACCGGAAACTTCAATTTCAGGGTCACCGGTCTCAAACCGGGCTTCTACAGGGCTGTTGTCACCCTTGAAAGCAAGATGGGTAACAAAAAGCACTCCTTCAACTTCGGGTATGAACCGGAAAAGATTGTTTCACCGGCTGATGCGCAGCCTGATTTTGCCGGATTCTGGCAGAGAGCCAAAGCTGAACTGGCTTCCGTCGATCCGCAGTACAGGCTGATACGCATTGACAGTCTGTGTACTGAGAGGTATAATGTATTCCTTGTTGAGATGAGGTCACTGGGCAATGCACTTATCAGGGGGTGGTACCAGGTACCGGCAAAACCGGGCCGCTATCCTGCCATAATGCAGGTGCCGGGCTACAGCTCCGTCGAATTGCCCTCCTATATAAATTACGGTGATGATGTGATCGGGTTCGGTCTGAATATACGGGGACACGGGAACAGCAGGGATGATGTCAATCCCGGTTTTCCAGGATATATTCTGACCAGCCTGGCAGATAAGGAGAAATACATCTACAGGGGAGCATACATGGATTGCGTAAGGGGGATAGATTTTCTATGTTCGCGGCCTGAGGTTGATGCCACGCGAATCGCTGTGGAGGGAGCCAGCCAGGGAGGCGCGCTTACCTTTGCCACAGCAGCGCTGGCATCAGACAGGATAGCTGTCTGTGCACCACAGGTACCTTTCCTCTCCGACTTCAGGGACTACTTCAGGGTGGCCACATGGCCTGCCAACGAATTCATTGACCTTGTTGAAAATAAAAAAGCGCTGACATGGGACCAGGTTTATAATACCCTCAGCTATTTCGATATCAAAAACCTGGCCCCAATGATTAAAGCACCAATGATAATGGGAGTGGGGCTGATGGATGATGTCTGTCCTCCGCATATCAACTTCGCGGCATATAACCTGGTGACAGCTGAGAAGAAATATATCGTATATCCACAGGCAGGCCACGGCCTCCCGGAACACTTCTGGCATGCAAAGATGGAGTGGATAAGGAATCATCTCGGGTTGAAATAACTTAACATATCTGAAATGGAGGGAAGACAAAAAATATCACGGCTGCTGATTGCCGTCATTCTGATGGCCGTGGTGAATGGCTGCTCACGGCCAGAGCCCCGTACGCATGTAAGCTTTAACCAGGGATGGAAGTTTGCACTTGCGGCAGGTGATGAAGCGGCGCAGCCTGGTTTTGACGACAGCGGATGGCGTGAGCTCGACCTGCCGCACGACTGGAGCATTGAAGGTGAGTTCAGCCAGGATAACCCTGCCACTCCCGGCGGCGGAGCTCTCCCCGGAGGAATCGGATGGTACCGCAAGACCTTCAGGATGAATGCGGCAGACAGGGAACGTCTGACATATATCTCCTTCGATGGCGTCTATCGCAACAGCGAAGTATGGATCAACGGTAATTACCTGGGGAAATGGCCCTATGGCTACAGTTCCTTCAGGTATGAACTGACACCCTGGCTGAAATACGGAGAGGAGGAAAATGTTGTGGCCGTAAAGGTTGACAACTCCGCACAGCCCAACTCACGGTGGTATTCCGGATCAGGCATCTACCGCAACGTGTGGCTCACCACTACTGATAAAATTGCAGTTGACCACTGGGGAACCTTTGTTACAACGCCTGAGGTAAGCACCGGGGCCGCCCTGGTACGGGTCAGTACAGAGATAAGAAACAGTACAGGTTCAAAGGCAACCCTGCGCCTGGAGACAACCATTTATGATGCCGATGACAGGCGTGTTGCAAAGACAGAAACAGACCAGGTGGAGGTCCCCTCAACCGGAACAACCGTTGCACAGGAACTGACGGTGAAAAACCCCGGCCTGTGGTCAGTTGATAACCCTCAGCTATACAGGGTTGTAACCACGATACGATCCGGACAGCTGCTGGCAGACAGTTATGAGACAGTCATTGGCATAAGGTCGTTTGAATTTGACCGTGAGAAGGGATTCGTCCTGAACGGTGAGCCGGTCACCATTCGGGGTGTATGCAATCACCATGACCTCGG
>SBFZ01000032.1 GCA_006227095.1 Bacteroidota bacterium
ATACCCGGGCGGAATTGTCTTGTTCTTCATAGGTTCACAAATTGGAGTTTATGTTCACGGGTTAAGAAGCTCCTAAATGTAATGTCTATTTTCTTATCTTGCACAAGTTTTACGAAAATCATTGGCATGAAACCGGGAATATTGATGTTTATGGCACTTTTAATGATTGTTCCCTGCGGGTGTACGACAAATGAGAAAGCTGACCTCGTCATCACCGGAGGAAAGGTTTACACCGCAGACTCACAGGGTCTTACAGCTGAAGCTGTGGCAATTAAGGGAAACAGGATAATTGCGGTAGGATCCGGCAAAGATATTCAGAGGTATATTGATCCGGCCGTTACAAGGGTAATTGACGCCGCCGGCAGGTCTGTTATTCCGGGGTTCAATGATGCACATGCCCATTTCGGGCCGGTTGACCCTGATTATATAGAACTAAGGTATACCACTGATCCCTCCGTAATTACTGACAGGGTGAAGGAGCAGGTGGCACGGTCACGGAAGGGACAGCTCATCTATGGAGGCCACTGGGAACATGAGATGTTCATCACACGGGAATGGCCCTCAAAGGAGCTTCTTGATGCCGTCTCCCCTGATAATCCGGTTGTACTGCGCCGCACTGACGGTCACAGTGCCCTGGTGAACAGTTATGTCCTTAAACAGTCGGGGATCACACGCAACACCCCTGATCCCTTTGGCGGTGAGATAATGCGTGATCCGGTCACCGGTGAGCCTACCGGCATCCTCAAGGAGACAGCCATGGAACTGATCAGGACCGGCGAGGTTAAGGTTCAGCGGACTGCAGAAGAGGAGCGTGAGAGGGAGTTGCGCGGATACCTGATGGCACTTGAACAGGCTGCAATGTACGGCATAACCAGCATACAGATACCCGGGTGGGCCGATTTTGACATGTATGACTCGCTGATGGCTGCCGGCAGGCTCACCTGCCGCATTGACATCGGAGCCGTCCTTACTGCTGATCCGGAGAAGCTTGACAGGTATGAGGCTTTAAGGCAGAAATATCCGGCATCAGGTGACTGGCTCAGGTTCGGGTACCTCAAGGACTTCATGGACGGCACGCTGGGTTCTGCCACTGCAATGATGTTTGAGCCCTTCAATGATGAGCCGGACAAGACCGGGCTGCCGCAGATGAGCTATGAGGAGCTTGAGGCACGGGTTCTGGCAGCTGATGCCAGGGGATTCCAGATCGGGATACATGCCATTGGACCGAAGGCCAACAACTGGATCCTCAATGCCTATGAAAAAGCCCGTGAGGTCAACGGCGTGCGTGACAGCCGCCACCGTTCGGAGCATGCACAGATACTCATTGAAGAGGATATTCCCCGTTTTGCCACTCTCGGGGTGATTGCTTCAATGCAACCCACCCACTGCATCACTGACAAACGTTTCGCCGAGAAGAGGATCGGGACCGAAAGAAGCCGCTGGGCCTATCCATGGAAGAGTCTCGCCGACAGCGGGGCAAAGCTCGCATTCGGAACCGATTATTCGGTTGAACCGCTCAATCCCATGGAAGGGCTGTATGCCTCCGTGACACGCAAGGATCGCAAGGGAGAAGAGGGAGAGGGATGGTTCCCGATGGAGAAGATCACCATGGAGAAGGCCATTGAATATTATACCCTTGGTGCAGCATATGCACAGTTCATGGAAGAAAGGAAAGGGATGATCAGGGAGGGGTATCTTGCAGACATAACCATCCTCTCAGAAAATATCTTCAATACTCCTGAGGAGATGATTATGTCAGTTAAAACAGATTTTACGATCGTTGACGGAAAAATCGTCTACGAAAGGAAGAAAGAATAGTTAAGCTTTTGTCTGGTCTTCAACTTTTGCACCGGGAGCGTTCTTTTTCACAGATGCAATACCATTGTCGCAACTGGCCTGTGTTTCGTACATTTCGCTCTTGCCGATCACCTGGCCGTTGCCTGCCTTCAGGTTGAAATGGAATTTGCCGTTCTTGGCAACCTTTGCCTCAAACCTCTTTGCATCAGCAGCATTCTTCATCACTGACTTGACACCGTTCATGCATGAAGGTTTTGAGGAATAGCCCTCGCTTGCAAGAATCACCTGGCCATTGGTTGCCAGAAGATTGAACTGAAACTCACCGTTTTTTCTCTTTGAGATTACAAATTTTCCCATGTTCTAAACTTTTTTGTTGGTTAATTTCGAATTGACACTTTCAAATATAAGAAAAAACAATATTAGATTTACAAAACAGGATATATATGCGGATAGACATCATCACAGTGTTGCCGGAACTTCTTCGCAGTCCGTTCGATGAATCAATCATCAGGAGGGCACGTGAAAAGGGTATTGCTGAAATCAATATTATCAACCTCCGTGACTATTCCACTGACAAACACCGGAGTGTTGATGACTACCCTTTTGGCGGCGGTGCCGGGATGGTGATGATGATTGAGCCGGTATTCAACTGCATCACTCACCTAACCTCGCAGCGGAAGTATGACGAGATAATCTATACTTCACCTGACGGCATGAGGTTTTCACAGGCGGTGGCGAATGAGCTCTCAATGAAGGAGAACATCATTATTCTTGCAGGTCACTACAAGGGTATAGACCAGCGTATCAGGGACCATCTCATCACCCGCGAAATATCAATCGGCGATTATGTACTGACCGGCGGGGAACTTCCTGCTGCTGTCATCACCGATGCCATTGTGAGGCTGCTGCCCGGCGCCATCTCGGATGCGGAGTCAGCACTCTCCGACTCATTCCAGGACGGCCTCCTGGCCCCTCCGCAATACACCAGGCCGGCTGAGTTCAGGGGCTGGAGGGTACCGGAGATCCTCACCGGGGGCAACACACCCGAGATAGAGAAATGGCGGTTCGAGGAATCACTTCGCATAACCCGCGAAAAGAGACCTGACCTCCTTGGTGAAGAAACATGATACCTCCCTTTCTTTATATCAAAAAAGGTTTGTAATATTGCCTCCCTCAGAACACAACAGAATAAAACAGACAGATATGAAATCCCATGATTACATTGAAAGAGAAGAGAAGTTCGGCGCGCACAACTACCATCCCCTGCCGGTAGTGCTTGACAGGGGCGAGGGTCCGTTCGTCTGGGACGTTGAAGGGAAGAGGTACTATGATTTTCTCTCTGCATACTCTGCAGTGAATCAGGGTCACTGCCACCCGAAGATCATCAATGCCCTGACAGAGCAGGCCGGAAAACTCACCCTCACCTCCAGGGCTTTCTTCAACTCAGTGCTGGGTGAGTACGAGGAGTATGTTACGAAATATTTCGGGTATGACAAGGTGCTCCCGATGAACACCGGTGCCGAGGGTGATGAGACTGCACTCAAGCTCTGCCGCAAATGGGCTTACCTGGTGAAGGGGATTAAGGAAAACCAGGCAAAGATCATCGTCTGTGAAAACAACTTCCACGGACGTACAATCACCATAGTTTCAATGTCAACCGACCCTGACGCACGAAAGGATTACGGTCCGTTCACTCCAGGGTTCATCACCATACCTTATAATGACATTCCTGCCCTTGAGAAGGCACTGGAAGACCCGGATGTGGCCGGATTCCTGGTGGAGCCCATACAGGGCGAGGCTGGTGTCTTTGTTCCTGATGAGGGATATATCAAAAAGGCATATGATCTCTGCAAAAAGAAGAATGTTCTCTTCATAGCTGATGAGGTTCAGACAGGGATAGCCCGCACGGGCAAGCTCCTGGCATGTGAGCATGAAGGTGTGAGACCTGATGTTCTTATCCTTGGTAAAGCCCTTTCAGGCGGTGTGCTTCCTGTTTCTGCGGTACTGGCTGACGACGAGATAATGCTTACGATCAAGCCGGGCGAGCATGGGTCCACTTTCGGTGGCAACCCGCTGGCATGCAAGGTGGCCATTGCAGCACTGGAGGTGATCCGTGATGAAAAACTGGCAGAAAAGGCTGAAAGACTCGGAAAGATTTTCCGTGATGAGATGAGGGCCGTCAAATCGGACATGATTGAGCTTGTAAGGGGAAAGGGACTTCTCAATGCCATAGTCATCAGGCCGAAGAATGGAAAGGAAGCCTGGGATGTATGTGTTGCCATGAAAGAACTTGGCGTTCTGGCCAAGCCAACCCACGGGCATATCATCCGCTTCGCTCCTCCCCTTGTCATCACCGAGGAACAGTTGCGTGACGCCATCTCCCTTATAAAAAAGGCCATCCTGCAGTTCGACTGATCCGCAGGCATAATCTGACCTGAATAACTGATATCCTGCCGGGGTGGCAACAAGGCTGCTTTCCCGGCAGGTTGTTTCATACAAATAACAGTCTGCTGAAGTCTTGTTTTAATCATCTCCGGCCGGGCGGATTCAGGAATAGAACCGGGTCAGTGATCCCCTGTTGCAAATATCACACATCGGTGGTATCAAAAGATTGCTATTTTTGTCGGCACGTAAAGTGACACTATGAGAACACTGTTAATTATATCTGCCGTTGTTTTACTGTCTGCCTGTGCCGGCACGGGCAAAAAGGCTGCCATCACAACAGGGGAGCTGACACAGATTACCGGAGAGCTTGCATCAGACAGGTTTTCCGGGAGAGGTACCGGCACCGGAGGCGATTCGCTGGCTGCCCTGTACATAAAGAAGGAATTTCAGAAAGCCGGTGCTGAACCATTTACAGGGTCAGGGCTGCAGACATTTGCCGTGAATGTGGCAGCTGAAGCCGGGTCGCGCAACAGGCTTTCGGTTGACGGCAAGGATTATGTCACGGGAACCGATTTTATGCCTCTGGCACTGACCTCGAACTCCGCCCTTGAGGCTGATGTGGCCTTTTGCGGCTACGGGCTGTTGCCATCAGGTGATACTCTTCACCGGGATGACTTCACAGGAGTGGACCTCTCCGGCAAATGGGCATTGATCCTGAGGGGTTATCCGGAGTCTGATCCGGAATCAAAAGGTTATGCAACTCTCAGCACAGATCGTCTCAAGGTGCTTAATGCCAGGGAGAAGGGCGCTGCCGGTGTATTGCTGGTATCAGGCGAAAAATGGGATGTGGCTGACAACCTCGACAAGCCCTCGCGCAGTGAAGCGGGATCCGGCATACCTGTCCTCCAGGTTAAGAGGAGCGTGGCCGACGCCATTGTCAGAGGTTCATCCGGCACCATTGCAGACCTCGAAGAAAAAGCCGCAGAGGCAAAGACCGGGGCAGGATTCATCGCCGGCGTAACGGTATCCGCTGAAGCTGAAGTGGTAAAGAAGGAGGCTCTCACCTCAAATGTGGTCATGATGATCAGGGGTGAAACAACCCCAGCTGAATATGTCATTATCGGAGCGCACTATGATCACCTTGGCATGGGTGGTCCCGGCTCTTCCAGCCGTACACCTGACACTGTTGCGGTACATTACGGTGCCGACGACAATGCCTCGGGGGTGGCACTGATGATTGAGCTGGCGGAGAAGCTGGCAGCCTCACAGGAAAAGCCTGCCCGCAACATTGTATTTGTGGCGTTCTCCGGGGAGGAGATGGGACTGCTTGGATCAAAGTACTTCGTTGAAAACACAGGAATTGATCCTTCAGCCGTCAACCTGATGATCAACCTTGACATGGTAGGCCGGATGAAGGAAGGGAACGGTCTCCAGGTTGCCGGTGTAGGAACGGCAGCAGGCCTTCGTGACACCGTTATGGCCTATGCTGACACTACCGCTTTGAGTCTCGCCTTCACCAATGAAGGATACGGGCCCTCAGACCACTCTTCGTTTTACGGAAAGAATATCCCTGTGCTCTCACTGACAACAGGGGCACACCTCGACTATCATACACCCGCTGACACCCCTGACAAGCTTAACTATGAAGGGATGGTAAAGATTGGTGATCTTGTCTGCAGGATTGTTTCAATTGCGGCAGCAGAACCTGCGAGGCTGGCCTTCACCGAAGCCGGCCCGAAGGAACCGGCTGCCCCCATGAGCAGGAGAAGAGGTATTACCCTTGGTATAATGCCAGACTTTGCCGGTAACGTCAAAAACGGACTGAGGGCTGACTTCGTCACGCCCGGAAAGCCAGCAGCTCTTGGCGGAATGCTGAAGGGTGACATCATTGTGGCAATAGATGAAAAACCGGTGGCCAACATCGAAGATTACATGTTCAGGCTCAGCCAGCTGAAACCGGGCCAGATGATTACGGTGGAGGTGTTGCGCAACGGCGAAAGGGAGCTGTTGTTGATTCAATTGTAGAACCTATCATAAAAAATACCATGAAGAATTTTCTTTTCTGGACCATAGCAGTCATAATTACCGTCGCAGCCGCGATGTACCAGAGGACAACCGGACCGACCTATCCGCTACGTACTGATGTAACCGTTGACGCCACAGAATACTCCTTAGCCCTCAAGCGCAGCCAGACGAATACGCATCCGTGCATGATAAAGCTTGAAGTGCCTGAGGAGGTCTCCGGAACGTTGTATTTCCGCCGTTTCAGGACCGCTGAAGAGTGGACCCCGGTGGAGATGAAGCATGACGGTGAGAAGCTTGCAGGGGAGCTTCCCTCCCAGCCTGCTGCCGGGAAGCTTGAGTACTACATCGTACTCAGGGGCACATCAGGTGCCGAGGCAACAGTGATGAAGGAGAAGCCTGTGGTTATAAGGTTCAAGGGCAACGTGCCGGCTGTCATTATGATCCCTCATATTCTCATCATGTTTTTCGCCATGCTTTTATCCAACCTGGCCGGAATAACGGCAGCAGCAGGTATGCCCTCACAGAAAAAACACGGCCGTCTTGCGCTCTGGTTGCTGCTGGCAGGAGGAATGATCCTCGGCCCGCTGGTACAGAAGTATGCCTTCGGCGAACTCTGGACAGGTGTCCCCTTCGGATGGGATCTGACGGACAATAAGACGCTGATTGCAGTTATTGCCTGGGTTGTGGCAGTCGTCATGAACCGAAAACAAAACAAACCTGCATACACCATCGCAGCCGCAATAATTCTGCTCCTGGTTTACTCTATTCCCCACAGTCTCTTCGGCTCTGAACTGGACTATGCCACCGGTGCCGTAACACAGGGTTAAAAAATTTTCGTCCTGTTACAGCTTTTTTCTACCTTGGATGCAGCATTCACGCATCTGTGCCGTCATTGAATTGAAGAGTTCAAATACGTGGGTGCAGCGTCAAACATACACAAACCGGATCTTTACTTGAAGATGGAAAATGTTGAAGCAGCATTCAGGAACATCCACCAGGACCTGATTGACGGATGTCGGGCAGGTGACCAGAAGGCACAGTTCCAGGTTTACAAGCTTTACTACAAAGCGATGTACAACACAAGCCTGCGTATTGTGAGCGACGAGATGGAAGCTGAGGATGTGATGCAGGAAGCGTTCCTCTCAGCTTTCGAGAAGATAAACACCTATTCAGGTACCGTCAGTTTCGGTGCCTGGCTGAAGCGGATAGTGGTCAACAGGTCACTTGACGTCCTGGGCAAAAGGAAAGCGATCTTTGAAGATATTGAACATCACGCAGGAATCCGCGACGACAGCAGCGAAGACGCAGCCTACCGCGAAGACCTGGAACTGAAGGTCGAAGAGGTAAAGGCCGCCATCGAGAGGCTGCCCGAAGGATACCGCGTGATACTCTCCCTCTATCTCATTGAAGGATATGACCACGATGAGATAGCGGAGATGCTCAACATTTCAAGCAGCACCTCGAGATCACAGCTCTCAAGGGCAAAGCAGAAACTGGTGAGTGAACTTAAAAACAGAAAAATCTACGAAGCATGAATACAATAGAGGACATAATCAAAAGAGGCAGAAGCGAGTTTGACGACAGGGAACCGTCTGACGGACACTTCGAAAGGTTCAGCTTCAGGCTGGCCACCAGGCTTCATGCCGTAAAGGCAAAGAGAAGCATCGTCCCTTACCTGCTCAAGGCAGCAGTGGTGACTTTGCTGGTTACCCTCTCCTCTCTCTGGACTTTTGACCACTTCGTCAGGCCCAACCTGAAAACAAAAATGACCCTGAGCGAAGTCTCCCCGGAATACCGCGAGGTTGAGAGATATTATGTCACACAGGTAAACCTCATGGAAAATGAGTTCACCTCACTCGAAATTTCCACCCCTGAGCAGAAGGAAGCACTTATGAAGGAGATGGCTTCAATGGATTCAGTTTACGTTGAACTGCAGAAGGAACTCAGGGCCAATCCCAGTGACCAGCGCATCATCGATGCCATGATCACTCATTACCAGACCAAAATAGAAGTGATGAGCTACATTCTCTCCCAGCTCAAAGAGATAAAAGCAGAAACCGTTAATCCAGTCAGCCATGAAAAAGTTATTTACTAACAGGCGGGTAACACTCCTCGCAGTATTACTCTGCACAGTAGCACTCTCTGCATCAGCAGAAGAGGTAAAGAAGGAGTTCCACAGGGAAATGGTTCCCGGAGACAACTCCACCCTGACAGTCATCAACAAGTTCGGCACCGTGGTCACCGAGACCTGGGACCAGAACAATGTTGTCATCGATGTAACCGTGAAAGTAGAAAATGCTTCCGCAGAACGTGCCAGGAAGTTGCTTGACATGATCACCGTTGAGTTCACCGAAGAGGGAGGAAACCTGAAGGCAGAAACCATCTTCAGTGACGACTTCTCGTCAATAAGCTGGAAGGGATCAAACAACAACTTCAGCGTCAACTACAACATCAAGATGCCTGCACGGGTCAACCTGGATGTGACCAACAAGTACGGAAATACTGTACTGGATGAGCATGCAGGACTGACGACGGTCAACGTGAAGTACGGTGACCTTACGATAGGCAAGCTTACGAGGGGTAATGTCAAGCCGCTGAACACAATTGTCATAGCCTATGGAAAGGCTACTGTATATGAGCTCGGATGGGCTGAGATCAATGCACGCTACATCGGGATGTTCAGCATTGAGAAAGCCACTGCGCTGCTCGTTGACAGCAAGTATTCAAAGGTATCGGTA
>SBFZ01000229.1 GCA_006227095.1 Bacteroidota bacterium
TGCAATCGCAAACCATAGAATTACCGGCACCATGAGCAACCGGCAGGATGTAATAATGTTCGGAATGGTCCAGAATTCTTCTTTTTTCATGGGAGGATTCATATCAATGAAAATCTTCCGGCAAAGGATGAAGGACAATTCTGATGATATGTAAACAAAGATGACTAAAAATCTGATTTTTCTTTCGGAAACCAGGGAAAAAATGAACTGGTCTTCCGGATATAATCCCGGTACTGAGGTTTTGTGGTATTTAAGGTTTTCTCCAGCAGTGCAACGCCGGATACCCTGATGATGAGTATTGTCATGATGACAGACCCTGCTGCCTGCCAGTAACCTCCGGCGGCAATGCTGAAGAGGGCATAAGCCCACCATACTGCCGTATCGCCAAAATAGTTTGGATGACGGGTATATTTCCAGAAGCCGGTGTCCAAAACTTTACCCTTATTGCCGGGATCCCTTCTGAAACGCCACAGCTGGTAATCTCCCCCTGCTTCAAACATAAACCCGGTCAGCCAGACAATAATTCCCAGGAAATCCAGCAGATTCAGGTTTCCCGGATGGGTACTGCTGCTTATACCGAGCAGGGGCAATGAAACAATCATTATCAGGAAGCCCTGCAACAGGAAGGTCTGGAAATAGCTGACCCACCAATATCGCCTGGCACCATAATTACTCCTGAATTGCCGGTACCTGAAATCCTCAACTTTTCCTATATTCCTTATTGCAAGGTAAATGGCAAGCCTCAGGCCCCATATCGTAACAAGAAACAGGATCAATATTTTCCTGGGGTTCAGATCACCGGTCCCAATAACATAGAAAGCATTTACTGCCACAAAACCGAATCCCCAGAAGATGTCGATTATGCTTGCGTTCCTGATCAAAACGCTCCATAACCACAACAGGGTAACGAGGGCCCAGATCAGTAATGATGCCTGCAGAAACAGGGTGATCATCGGTAAAGCATCAATTGTTGAACAGCAGTGAAATAGCCACGGCGCCGTTACCGGCATGGATGCCGATGGCCGGAGAAATATTCACGGTGGAAACAGCTCTGAGCCCGGTCATTTCAAACATCTTTGCCTCTGCCTTTTCAGCACCTTCCGGGTTGTGGGCATGCATTATGATATAGTTCCAAACGCTCTTCCCTGCACCTGTCTTCTTAATGTGCCTGAAGATTTTGTTCAGGCTTGCCTCCTGGCTGAAGGTTTTACCGAACAGAACCGATTTTCCGTTTTCATCCACTGAAATGACAGGATTCAGTCCGAGAGCCCTTGCCACAATTCCTTTGGGTTTTGAAACCCTGCCTCCCCGTATCAGGTATTTTAAGTCGCGAACGCTGACATATATTTTTGACTGTACGATATCATCCTGGACTGATTTCACGATTGAATCGACTGTTTCACCGGCCTCGATTCTCTGCGCGGTTCTCAGCACCAGCAATCCGAGTGACCCTGACAGGTTTTTTGAGTCGATTACATGTACCTGTTTGTTGAATTCCTTCGAGATTCGTTTACCGGCTTTTGCGCTGTTTGCATAAGTCCCGCTGAACTGGTTTGAGAGATGAATGGCTATTATGGCATCGTAATGTGATGCCAGGTGTGAGAACAGGTTGGTGAAGACCTGTTCGTTTATCTGTGATGTCTTCGGCGATTCCGGGTGTTTGTCAAGCAGATCATAAAACTGATCAGGATTGATAGTCACCTTGTCAAGGTAATGGCTGTCTCCGAAATTCAGGTTTATCGGAACCATGTGAACCTGGTAGTGATCTATTATTTCACGGGGCAGGTCACAGGTAGAGTCGGTTACCAGTGCAATGTTCCATTTACGTTTATAGGCCACCTCCTGCTGGCGTACCATATCATCAACCTTCTGATAGGTAATGGTTCCGGCATCATTCAGCTGATGAAAAAGTTCTGCAGGATGATTTGCGTGGACATGTATGCGGCATATGGCACCTGATCCGGCAACAACAACCGAATCACCGTTGCTGTTCAGGATACCCTGAAGCTCCGGTATGCTGATCTTCAAATTTTTGATTATTGCCTCAGTACAATAGCGGTGTGTGATTTCTTCAGTGCCCGTTTCTTCAGTATGAACAAGGGAGATGGTTTCTTCCGGTGCAACAACAAGGTTGCGCACATTACGGTTGATGATGAAATTGATAATTCCCTTGATAAACAGGACGAATCCCTTTGCCCCTGCATCAACGAATCCTGATTTATTGAGGGCCTTAAGTTTTACCGTTGTCTCTGCAAGTGACTTTTCAAGAACTTCAATTGACTCAATTATCACCTTTTTAAAATCATGGATTGCCTCTTTCTTTGCAATGAGGAAGTCTGACCAGTCCCTGATCACCGTCAGCATGGTCCCTTCAACCGGGTTGGCAATGGCTTCGTAGATGTAGGGGATTGATCTTCTGACACTCTCTGCAAACTCAGGCAGTGTGATGACCGGTTTGTTCTGGGTTTCCCTGCTGAGGCCGTGCAGAAACTGGGCGAAAATAACACCCGAGTTACCCCGTGCTCCAATCAGTGCAGCATCAGCAATATTGTTTACCGTGGTCTTATAAGACTTATGGGGCCTGATATTGTCTATTACTGATCGTATTGTTGATGCCAGGTTGGTACCGGTGTCATTATCACTTACCGGAAAAACATTGATTCTGTTGATCTCAGTCTGATTCCGGAGAATTTCTTTACCCCCGGCAATAAATGCGTAGTAAAGAAACTTCCCGTTGATATGAGGTGCAGCAGCAGTGTACATTTCCTTTTCAGTTGATCTTTTTGTTAATCAGCGAATAAACAATTAATTTTTATAAAAGTTCTGTAAATGATGTTTAAATCACTTTCTCCTCCCCGGAACTATTGTGAAGGCCTTTTTGACGCATCCGGGGAGTTCCGCAGGTGTATCTGTGATCAGGTCAGGAGAGAGTGAGGCGAGCAGTTCCCTGCGATTCAGTCCCCAGGAGACGGCAATAATCGGAATTCCTGCAGCCTGGCATGCTTCGATATCACGGGTTTCATCTCCTGCATAGACTACCCTCCCGGCATCGATCTGCTCACGCAGAAGCATTTTTCTTATTATCTTCTCTTTTCCAAAGAGACTGCGCCCGCTGTAAATGAAATCAACAAGATGGCCCAGGAGATTCACTTCAAGGAAAGCCCTGACATTCTCAACGGA
>SBFZ01000081.1 GCA_006227095.1 Bacteroidota bacterium
TTTTCCCATGTGCCGACGGTGAACCGAAGATCACTCCATAAAGGGTATTTTTAAGAACCGGTATGTCATCAAGGTACTGTGATCTCCCGGTTGAGTGGTATGCTGCTTCCGGATTCTTCATAGCTTCCCGATGTCTGGATTAATCTTCTCTGGAAAGAGTTTCAGGAAATGTGCAAACAGAAGCTGTCGGAGCAGAAGCCTCTTGTAATCTGCACTTCCTCTGGCGTCACTGATGGGAGATATCTCCTGCTGCAACACTTCGTTCGCCTGGAGCAGGCTGGATGGTGAGACAGCCCGGCCTCTCAGGAAAGCGCTGGTTTTCTTCAGATATAATGGCACAGGGCTTACTCCGCCTGCGGAGAGATGGCATACGGCAATCAGGTCTCCTTCCGTGCAGAGTTGTATGGCACTGTTTACGCTTGCAATGTCAAGGTGGGTCCTTCGGCTTACCTTCTCAAAGCTGAAGAGTGCTTTGGCGCTATCATATTCAAACGAGATGTTCCTGAGGTATTCCTCCGGTGCCATGTCAAGCTTTTTGTATCCCAGGAACAGATCCCTGAGAGGCATTGCCCGGGACGGACCGCCTCCCGCAATTGTCACATCTGCATTGAGCGCCAGCAGTATTATGGTCATGTCGCCGATAGGGGAGGCATTGACAATGTTCCCGGCAATGGTTGCCATGTTCCTGACAGGTTCGGATGCAATCAGCGGGATGCATGATAAGATCTCCGGGAAATACTTCCGAAGGGTCTCTGATTCGCCTGCTTCACTGATGGTTACGGAGGCGCCTATAATGCATCTTCCGGCTTCTGTCGTTATTCCCTGAAGATCCTTCCTGTCGGATAAACTGATTATTCCCGATTCTGCAAGCTCATCAGCATGCTTCACCATCAGGTCAGTTCCGCCGGCGATTCTGATACCGGCATCGGATAATTTGCCGCTCTCTATTACGGCACCGGCAGCGTCTCCCGGGGACCTGGTAATTGATGACAGTTTTACGGGGATTTCGAGGAAATAGTCAGGGAGTTGCTGACGCTCAACAAGCCATCTTACAGGGTCAGTTACATCCTTGTCTGACAGGGCGGCAGCAATTTCCTGAGCTGCCCTTTCAATCGATTTGTATCCGGTGCACCTGCAAATGTTGCCGGCTATGGATGAGATAACGGAATTCGTCGTGGATTCTTTATGTGATGTACTTTCTGCTACAAGCGACATGACAATGCCGGGGGTGCAGAATCCGCACTGGATGGCACCGTTGCTGACCATCGACTGCTGTATGTGGGAAAGATGGCCGGTATTGATCCCCTCGATGGTGACAATATGCTTCCCCTGTGCATTGCCGAGCGGCATCAGGCACGAAACAGCGCTCCTGTAGATGACTGTGCCTCCGCTCAGCGCGCCCGCAAGTACCGTGCATGCTCCGCAATCCCCTTCGCGGCAGCCTGTTTTGGTGCCGGTAAGGCCCATATCATACCTCAGGAAATCAAGCAGTGATGATCCCTCTGCCTTGTCTGTGGTGACCAGCTCCCTGTTGAGGATGAATGTTACCATATACAAATATAATCGAAACGGGATTTATTATACCTTTGGTTTCCTTCATATCAAAAGGATTATGGAAAAGAGATACGCCAGAATCAGGGAACTGTCTGATAAGTACAGGGATTATACAGCGAACAACCTTGCAAGACTCGTCAGGATCAAGTCACTGACCTCAGGGGAAAGGGATGTGCAGCTTGAATTGCAGAGGCAGATGGAGGAAGCCGGCTTTGACGAGGTATTCATTGACGGCCTTGGCAATGTCATCGGAAAGATAGGAAACGGCAAAAGAATAATTGCCATAGACGGTCACATGGATACCGTTGACATCGGTTCACCGGCCAACTGGAACTTTGATCCGCTGGGAGGGGAGATACGCGACGGATTCGTACACGGCAGAGGCTCTGTTGACCAGAAGGGAGGCCCGGCTTCATTTGTTACGGCAGGAAGAATACTGAAGGAGCTGGGCTTTGACGGTGATCTTACAGTATATTTCACGGGTACGGTGATGGAGGAGGATTGCGATGGCCTGTGCTGGAAATATATCATCGAGGAGGATAAGATCAGGCCCGACCTGGTGGTGATTACCGAACCGACAAACCTTGGGCTGTACCGTGGCCAGAGAGGAAGGATGGAGATGCAGGTTCATTTCTATGGGAGATCATCCCACGGGTCCGCCCCGGAAAGGGGTGTTAATGCCATCTACATGGCCTCACGCGCAGCACTGGAGATAGATAAACTTAATGACAGACTGGCTCCGGATCCCTTCCTGGGAAAGGGAAGCATAACGGTCACTGAGATTATCTCACAGAGTCCTTCATTGTGCGCTGTTTCCGATTATGCACGCATTCACCTGGACAGGAGACTGACAACGGGGGAGACCATTGAAAGTGCCGTCAGGGAGATAGAGGCGATCGTCACGGGCATGAATGCAAAGGTCAATGTGCTCACCTATTCCGAGAAAGCCTATACAGGCCTCGAATATGGGATGGACAAATACTACCCCACGTGGACCGTGCCTGAGGACCATGAGGCAGTTCAGTCAGGCGTAAAGGCCTTCAAAGGACTCTTCGGCAGGCAGCCTGTTGTGGATAAGTGGACTTTCTCCACCAACGGGATCATGACATGCGGGACCTACGGCATACCTACTGTCGGCTTTGGCCCGGGAAACGAGGTGCTGGCACATGCGCCAGATGAAAAGGTGCCTGTAAGTGATCTTGTGGCAGCTTCGGCATTTTATGCTGCCTTTGTTTATGAGATAGCAGGCCGCAACGGCGAATAGGAATTATTAAACTGTAATTGCAGAATATGACCATGGATATTAATCACAGGCAACCCGAAGAGAAGATTGAGGGCATAAGGAAGCTGAGCCCCTCATTGTTCAGGAAGGATTTCCTTCTTACCTGGGAGAAAAGCGATGATGACCTGCGGACAATTCTGGAGGTAGCATCGGTGCTTAAAGAGATGCGTGCCGCCAACATTTCACCCAGGATATTTGATTCGGGACTTGCCATTTCCAACTTCCGTGACAACTCCACACGCACCCGTTTCTCTTTTGCTTCTGCTGCCAACCTGCTTGGTCTTGCGGTGCAGGATCTTGATGAGGAGAAGTCGCAGATTGCGCACGGTGAGACTGT
>SBFZ01000186.1 GCA_006227095.1 Bacteroidota bacterium
GCCAGCATCTTTGCAGGTGACCTTTACCGGCTTTATTCCAAATACATTGAAGCCCGGGGCTGGAAGATGGATCTGAACTATTACACCGAAGGGACTGCAGGAGGATATAAGGAGATTGTCTTTACAGTGATAGGTGAGGGGGTTTACGGAATCCTCAAGTACGAATCAGGTGTGCACCGTGTACAGCGAGTGCCGCAGACGGAGACACAGGGCCGCATACACACCTCAGCTGCAACCGTGGCAGTGCTTCCCGAAGCCGGTGAATTTGACATAGAGATCCGCAATGAGGATATCCGGAAGGATACCTACTGCTCATCAGGTCCGGGCGGACAGAGTGTCAACACCACATACTCGGCAATCAGGCTGACCCACATCCCCACCGGCGTGGTGGTGACATGCCAGGATGAGAAATCACAGATCAAGAATCTCGAAAAGGCAATGAGGGAGCTTCGTACCCGACTCTACAACCTGGAATACCAGAAATACCTTGACGAGATTTCACATAAGCGCAAGACCATGGTCTCCACAGGTGACAGGTCGGCCAAGATACGTACTTACAACTACCCGCAGGGAAGGGTTACGGATCACCGCATCAACCTCACCCTGTATAACTTGCCCTCCGTACTCGACGGCAACATCCAGGAACTGCTTGACAAGCTCCAGATGGCCGAGAATGCAGAACGACTGAAGGAGAGCGATTATTAATCATTTTTACTATGACCTCAAGAGATATTTTCCAGCAGATACTGAAAAAGAAATCATTTCTCTGCGTGGGGCTTGATCCGGAGATATCAAAGCTGCCTGCATGCGTGGCAGATGCCGAAGATCCGATTTTCGAGTTCAACAGGAGGATTATTGATGCGACCCACAGCTATACGGTTGCATACAAGCCTAACTTTGCATTCTATGAGTCTTACGGGCCAAGGGGAATGGCGGCTCTTGACAGGACTGTAAGGTATATCAACAAGCTTGATACCAATATTTTCATTATAGCCGATGCCAAGCGGGGCGATATCGGCAACACATCCAAGATGTATGCCCGGGCGGTTTTCGGTGAGATGCCCTTTGATGCCGTGACGGTTGCCCCGTATATGGGTGAGGATTCAGTTACCCCGTTCCTCTCTTACCCCGGCAAATGGGCAATTATTCTTGCACTTACCTCAAACAGGGGTGCCGATGATTTCCAGTACCATCCCGGAACAGGCCAGAGACTTTTTGAAAAAGTGCTTAATGTATCACAGAGATGGGGTACCACTGACAACCTGATGTATGTGGTGGGAGCAACCAGGGCCGAGATGCTTGCAGATATCAGGAAGATTGTGCCTGATCACTTCCTGCTTGTGCCGGGTGTTGGAGCCCAGGGAGGCAGCCTGGAGGAGGTGGCCCGCTACGGCATGAACAGTCAGTGCGGACTCCTGGTCAACTCATCAAGGGGGATCATCTATGCTGACAGCACTGACAGGTTTGATATAGTTGCCGGCGAAAAAGCCCGTGAGATGCAGGAAGAGATGGCCATCTACCTGGCAGGCAGGTTTAAGGTCTGACGACCAGTCGGCAGTACCAGTTTGGGGCTCCGCCGAAGAAGGAGAGCCAATCCCGTATCCGCTACTGGTGGATCGGGACGGCAGCCTGCAGTAGCAGTAGTCACAAATGCAATATCACTGCTGACTGCTGATTGCTTACTGAGGACTGACTTCTGCCTTCACCATTGCCCTGATTGGCGGAATCATGAAGGCGGAGATACCCATCAGCGCAATACCGCTGCCCGAAATAATGAATGCATTTCCTATGCCTATTGAATCGGCTATATAGCCTGTTGCCAGCAACCCGATCATCGATGGCAGCAGTGTTATGCTCGAGTAGAGTGAGAACACCCTCCCGAGTGCGGCAGGTGCAACCATGGTCTGCATTATGACGGTAAATGAGCCAGAGTAGAGTGTCATGGTGATTCCTCCTATCACTGTCACTCCGGCGAACCATGCAAACCCTGAGGGTGGCAGTAAACCCGAGAACACAAAGGTAAGGCCGAGGACAAGGTATGTGAGGTTGATGAGCACCACCTTGAAGTTGTTAAGCCGCTTGTGGCCTATGATGGCCCCGCCGATGAGCATCCCGATTCCCCACGCTATCTCCACGATACTCATCATGTAGGTTGTTCCGCTGAAGTGTTCAAGGGTCATCAGGGGAAACAGTGCTGCTACGGGCATAATGAAGAACATGGCTGTCAGAGCCAGTATGAAAAGCCACAGCAGTCCGGGTTTGCTGTAGACCTCCTTCAGCCCCTCGAGCAGTTCCCTGCCGAGATGCGGTTTCTCCGTCTCTTTCTTTTCAGGATCCGGAATATGTACCATCAGCAGGGTACCCACCGCTATCAATGCCCCTGCCACATCAATCAGCAGTATCCACTGCAGCTTGAACAGGCTTATCAGCAGGGCAGCAAGGGCAGGGCTGGCAATGGTGCTTATGGAGTGAATCATGTTGTTTATGCCGGCTATCTTCATCAGCTTGTCCTGTGGTGCCAGCAGGGGCACGGAAGCCTGCATGGCCGGCACATGGAATGCCATACCCGCGGAACGCATCATCAGCACGAGATATACATAGAAGATCTTTGGCTCGGTGATCCAGAAGAGGGATGCCAGCACCAGTGTGCAAAGTGCGATGAAAAGATCGGCAAAAATCATTGTCCGCTTCCGGTTCCACCGGTCGACAAATACCCCGGTGAAGAGTCCGAGCACCATCTGCGGCAGGAGTGAAGCGATGACTGCATATGCCAGTACCTCTGCAGAGCGGGTCTCAACGCTGAGCCAGAAGATGACCGCATAGGCCACCACATAGCTGCTCAGAGTTGAGAACAGCTGCCCGGTAAAAATGATTGCGAATACTCTTTTCCAGTCAGACATAATGATCTCCGGGGAATATTATTGAATGAAATAACAACGCCGGGGAGGGCAAAGTTCTGTAAAAAATCCGGGATAGAAAATTTTCAGCCAGCCTGCCTGAAATATGGTTCAACCGGAACCTGACATCAGGGATGCCAGATAACCGTGGCCAGCATTGAAAGGTCGGTTTCCGATAGCAGCCTGTATATATAGTAATATCCGTCTCCTCTTTTCAGGGCACTTTCCATTTTGCTTTCCAACACCTCTTCACCCGGTATTTCCATCATCAT
>SBFZ01000064.1 GCA_006227095.1 Bacteroidota bacterium
GTACCCCTTGAAGTCTCAGTCACATGGTCAGCTATCGCATCAATTACCGGTGCTCCGGGGAGGTCAGTGCGACAAAACTTATATCCGTGATTCGGGGGGGCCGGCTTAAAGGTCACTTTTACGTCTATTCCGGAATGAAGTCCCTTACCATTGAGACTCACTTCATTAGCCAGCGTCCTCTGCTTTTCGCTCATAAAATTTCTGTTTATAACCGTGCAAAGAAAAATAAAATTTTCCGAACGGCATAATGAAAAACCCTACATCTGTGTGACGTTCAAATGATTTCCTTTGGACCGTCTTTTGGAACTACCTGTTTTTTAAAGATTCAACCGTTTTGGAAAGCTGGTCAACCTTGCTGCTCAGATCCGGCAATCTTCTTATGTAGGCAACGCTCCTGAGGAACTGTTTGCTGTCAGTGGCAGGGTAACCGAGGAGGATGCTGTTCTCCTCGCTTATGGTACTCATGACGCCAGACTGTGCTCCTATCCTGACACCGTCTGCAATGCTTAGATGACCGGCGAGTCCCACCTGCCCGCCGAACATGCAGTTCCTGCCCACGCGGGTTGATCCTGCCAGTCCTGACTGTGCGGCAATAACGGTATTTTCTCCTATCTCCACGTTGTGGCCCACCTGGATGAGGTTATCAAGCTTGACGCCCCTGCGGATTATGGTTGAACCCATGGTAGCCCTGTCAACACATGTATTCGAGCCAATCTCAACGTTATCCTCCAGGATTACATTGCCGATCTGCGGGATCTTCATGAAATTGGCATCACTGACCGGTGCAAAGCCGAAGCCGTCAGCTCCTATCACCGCCCCGGCATGAATGATGCAGTCATTGCCTATGACACAGTCCCTGTACACCTTAACCCCGGGATGCAGGGTGCAGTTTTTTCCGATGGTGACATTCTCCCCGATAAACACCTGCGGATGGATTGAACAACCATCGCCTATAACTGCATTCTCCGAGATAACTGCACATGCGCCTATAAAAACATCGGGCCCCACGGTTGCACTTTCATCAATAACCGCCGTGGGATGTATCCCCTTCCTAACCGGTTTTGCCTGTTCATAAAAGGCAAGCAGCCTGGCAAGGGCCTGGTAGGGATCGTCAACCCGTATAAGGGTGGCCCTGACTTCCTTCGAGGGAACGAAGTCATTCCTTACCAGCACGGCCGATGCATCAGTTGTATAGAGGTAGGGTTCATATTTCGGATTTGAAAGGAACGAAAGGGCTCCGGTTTTACCCTCCTCAATCCTGGCAACGGTGTTAAGCTTTGTTTCCGGGTCACCCTCCACTGTGCCGTTGAGGATCCTGGCTATCATTCCGGCAGTAAATTCCATTTCTGTTATCTGTTATTTTATTGATTATCTGAATATCTCCTTCGGGTAACAGAGGTAGTACTTTGTCACCTTTTCTGAAAGGGCCTCCTTGTCAAAGAGGTCTGAAACGGATGTTATATCACGTGTGGATCCGTTCTTGAGCAGTATTCTGACCTCAGGAGTTCCGGGGGCGTATGTCTGGTTATATACATCCCCGGTATTTACATAGAACATCACTTCGTCATCCTTCAGCCCGAGCTTTTCCTTTGCCCTGTTTCCGGTTTCGGCCACCCTGGCCGGCTCAAAGGGACTCTTCTGCAGTTCAATTCCAAGCAGGTCCCTGTTGACGAACCTGCGGCACAGGTCTTCCAGAACCCTGTCGCCGCAGCTCATCCATACCTTTGTCGCAGAGATAATATCACTCTCATCGAGATCCGTGAAATGGCCCACCAGGGTCTCTTTTTCCTCACCTGCGGCCCTGTTGTGCCTTGGTTCAAGGAAATAAGCAAGGGCCGGAGTGGCAAAGAGCTTCATGCCGGCAGCAGTTACCTGGCGTGCCCTCACCAGCAGGCTGGTGAGCAGTTTCTCTGCTGACACCACAGTCCGGTGATTATATACCTGCCAGTACATCATACGCCTTGCAATCAGGAACTTCTCAACCGAATATATCCCCTTCTCATCAACCACCAGCCTGTCTTCGGAAACATTCAGCATACGGATGATCCTGTCAGATCCCACTGACCCCTCTATCACTCCTGTAAAAAAACTGTCACGCCGGAGGTAGTCCATCCTGTCCATATCCATCTGACCTGTCACCAGGTCATGGAAAAACCGCCTGGCGTATCCGCCCCTGAATATGGAAATGGCATCGGAGAGCCTCCCTTCCATGGCATTGTTGAGTTCCTCCATGATCAGAAGTGACATCGTCTCATGTGGCATGTCCTCAATAAGGGAATGTTCCAGTGCATGAGAAAACGGACCGTGACCGATATCATGAAGCAGTATGGCTGCCAGAACAGCCTCCTCCTCGGCATCAGAGATCTCTGTCCCCTTGCTTCTCAGGGTGTGTATCGCCTGCCCTGTCAGGTACATTGCTCCCAGGCTGTGCTGAAAACGGCTGTGTACCGCTCCAGGGTAAACCAGGCTCGACAGACCCAGCTGCCTTATGTTCCGGAGCCTCTGAAACCATGGATGACCCACCAGATCATAGATGAGGTCATTGGGTATACTGATAAAACCGTATACCGGGTCATTGATAATCTTTCTCCTGTTTGTCAAACAGCACAGCTTTTATGCCCGCAAATTTATTCAATAGTTTCCAAAAACAGGTAAGAAAACCTTCATATACAGCACTCAGCTTATTTTTTACAGGAAACAACCCATTGTCAATTGAAAAAATGATATTATCTTTGCACCCGAACAGAAGGGTACGGTTGGCCTAGGGGACAGAAGTCCCCTATTTTGTTATCAAAAAACAGACTATGATTACAAAGGACCATATCAGGAAACTTGCGCAGGAGCACATTGCCGGTACCGGCATCTTCCTCGTGGATGTCAGGCTGAGCAGCACGGGCCGCATTACCGTCCTCATTGACAGGCCGGAAGGTGTGACCATTGATGATTGTGCCATGCTGAGCAGGCAGATAAGCAATGACCTGGGAGAAGACGGTGGCGACTTTGAACTCAATGTCTCATCACCGGGGCTTGACATGCCGCTGCTCGTACCTGAACAGTTCCGGAAAAATGAGGGCCGGATGGTTGAGGTAATCACTCACGAAGGTGACAGGCTGAAAGGTGTGATGATGAATGTGACTCTTGGCGGTTTTGACCTTAAAAGCGAAACCAGAATAAAAAAGGAAGTTACTGAAACCGTCAGATCATTTAATTTTGAGGATGTTAAGTCAGTAAAAGTTATTATATCATTCAAATAAAAGTACAGATTGCAGCAATGGAAAATGTTAATCTCATAGATACTTTTTCGGAATTCAAGGAGCTGAAGAATATTGACCGGCCCACAATGATGAGTGTGCTTGAGGATGTGTTCAGGGGTATGCTTGTCAAGAAGTACGGATCAGCAGACAACTTTGACATCATCGTGAACATTGACAAGGGCGACTTTGAGATCTGGCGTAACCGCGAGGTGGTGGAAGACGAGGAATTCACCGATGAGAACACCCAGATACCAATCTCTGAGGCTCACAAGATCGATGAGGATTACGAAGTGGGTGAGGAAGTATCAGACGAGGTCAAATTTCTTGATTTCGGCCGCAGGGCGATACTTGCTCTCAGGCAGAACCTGGTGGCACGGATACTCGACCTGGAAAAAAACAATATCTATCTGAAATACAAGGATCGGATTGGTGATATCGTCACCGGCGAGGTATACCAGGTATGGAAGCGCGAAACCCTCGTCCTCGATGACGATGGCAATGAGCTGATCCTTCCCAAACCGGAGCAGATCCCGTCTGACCATTTCCGTAAGGGTGATACAATCCGGGCGGTGGTTATCAGGGTGGAGATGAAGAACAATACTCCCAACATCATCCTGAGCCGTACATCACCGGTCTTCCTTGAAAGGCTGTTTGAACTTGAGGTGCCTGAGATCTTTGACGGCCTGATCACCATCCGCAAGATAGTAAGGGTACCCGGGGAAAGAGCCAAGGTTGCCGTTGAATCATATGATGAGCGTATTGACCCGGTAGGTGCATGCGTGGGAATGAAAGGTTCAAGGATCCACGGAATAGTCCGCGAACTTAGAAATGAAAACATTGACGTAATAAACTATACATCTAACATCCAGCTCTTCATTACCAGGGCTCTGAACCCTGCCAAAATATCATCAATCAAGCTGGTAGAGTCAGAGAAGAAGGCAGAGATTTATCTTAAGCCGAGTGAGGTCTCGCTTGCCATCGGCAAGGGTGGACTGAACATCAAGCTTGCCGGCCAGCTTACCGGATATGATATCGAGGTATACCGTGAGCCGGACAATGAGGATGAGGAAGATGTCAACCTCGATGAGTTTGCAGATGAAATCGAGGGCTGGATAATCGATGAACTGAAGGCCATAGGATGTGACACCGCCCGAAGCGTGCTCAGGCTTACTGTCCATGACCTGGTGAAGAGAACCGACCTGGAAGAGGAGACAATCAAGGAGGTGGTCAATATTCTCAAATCAGAATTTGAAAAGGAATAACCAGCTACCCGGATGGGTGCAAAATAAAAAAATACTACAGAGGTAACCACAGACGGATATATGACTGAAGACAAGAAGGCCATACGTTTAAGCAAGGCAGCCCGCGAATTCAATGTTGGGATACAGACTATTGTCGAATTCCTTCACAAGAAGGGTTTTGACATCTCTACCGATCCCAACGGGAAGATTCCGCCTGAGGCATATGCTCTTATAGTCAAGGAGTACAGCAGTGACCTCAGCGTAAAGAAGGATGCCGAGAAACTGGCTCTCAAGGAGAAGATCACGCCAAAGAAGTCTCTTTCAATTGAAGATATTGAGACCGGCAGGGAAGGTGATTCGGGTGAGCCTGATGAGGAATTTCTCATTACAGATATCTCAGGTGTAAAGAAGCATATTGATCTCCGCACCGAGATACGCAAACCTGAAGTCAAGACGGTAGGCAAGGTAGACCTTACCCCGCCCGCCAAACCGGTGAAAAAGGAGACAGAGGCACCTGCCGAGAAAGCTCCGGTTGCACCGGCTCCTCCACCTGAACCGGCAGAGCCTGAGGCTCCCGAAGCCCCGGCCACCCCTGTCGAGCCCAAACAACCCAAGGTAATCGGCAAGGTTGACCTTGAAAAACTGGCCAGACCTGAGAAATCACAAAAGAAGGGCACAGAGAAGAAACCTGAACCCGTAGCTCCTGAGAAAAAAGAGGAGCCTGTCGCTCCGAAACCTGAACCGGAACCGGCAGAGGCCAGGAAAGAACCTGAACCGGCTGTCACACCCGAACCCAAAGAAACAGAGATATTCCGTCCGGGTTATGAAAAACTGGCCGGACCGAAGATCATTGACAAGATTCAGCTTGTTCCCGAGGTCAAGAAGAGCCGTGATCAGGCCGGTGCTGACAAGCACAGGCATGACAAGAAGAGGGAGCGGATCAAGCCCAAGCAGCGTGAGAAGGTGGCCCTCGATACCCCTGTGGCCCCTCCGCCCCAGGAGGCCAGGAAAGACAAGAAGGCTCCCCAGAAGGATCACCGCGGCGGCGACAGGAAAAAGTCGTTCCGTGCACTGAGACCTGAGGTGGATAAGGAAGATGTCTCCAAGAATATCAGGGATGTGAACCTCCTGATGAGCAAGAGCAAGTCAAAGGTGGCCAAGTACCGCCGTGACAAGCGTGACGCCATCAGCCAGAGGATGAAGGACGAGACTGAAAAGAGAGAACTCGAAAAGAGTGTGCTCAAGGTCACCGAATTTGTCTCTGTAAATGAGATGGCAACCATGATGGATGTTCCGGTGATCGATATCATATCAACGTGTATGAGTCTCGGGCTGATCGTATCGATCAACCAGAGGCTTGATGCAGAGACCATGGCACTTGTGGCCGAAGAGTTTGGCTTTACCGTTGAATTTGTCAGCGCCGAACTGCAGGAGGCAGTGAAGGAAGAGGAGGATGATGAAACAAATCTCCAGCCCCGCCCGCCCATCGTGACGGTCATGGGACATGTTGACCATGGCAAGACCAAGCTGCTTGACTATATCCGCAATACCAACGTTGTTGCCGGTGAAGCCGGTGGCATAACACAGCACATAGGTGCCTACAGCGTGTCACTGGAAGACGGGAAGGTGATAACCTTCCTCGATACCCCTGGTCACGAGGCCTTTACCGCCATGCGTGCCCGTGGTGCACAGATAACCGATATCGTAATTATTGTTGTGGCAGCTGATGACGGGGTGATGCCGCAGACACGTGAAGCCATAAATCATGCCCACGCCGCCGGCGTTCCCATAATATTTGCCATAAACAAGATTGACAAGCCGACTGCCAACGCTGACAGGATTCGCGAGGAGCTTGCAGGCATGAACTTCCTCGTTGAAGAATGGGGTGGTAAATACCAGTCGCAGGAGATCTCAGCCAAAAACGGCCTGAACATTGACCTGCTCCTTGAGAAGATCCTGCTTCAGGCTGAAATGCTGGAGCTGAAGGCCAATCCTGACAAATATGCCCTTGGAACCGTGCTGGAGTCTTCACTTGACAAGGGTCGTGGCTTCGTTGCTACCATGCTCGTCAAGGCTGGAACGCTGAAGGTGGGTGACGTGGTCATTGCCGGCAGCTGCTTCGGGCACGTGAAGGCAATGTACAATGAACGAAACCAGAAGATCACCGAGGCCGGACCGGCAGCACCGGTACTGATACTCGGCCTCAACGGAGCACCACAGGCAGGTGACAAGTTCAATGTCATGGAGTCAGACAAGGAAGCCAAGGACATCGCCACCAAAAGGGCACAGCTTCAGAGGGAACAGGGACTGCGTACCCAGAAGCATATCACCCTTGATGAGATCGGACGGCGTATTGCCATCGGCAACTTCCAGGAACTCAATATCATTGTCAAGGGTGATGTGGACGGATCAGTCGAGGCTCTCAGCGATTCACTCATTAAACTCTCAACCCAGGAGATCCAGGTCAATATCATACACAAGGCCGTGGGTCAGATATCCGAATCAGATATCCTGCTTGCTGCAGCGTCCAACGCCATCGTGGTGGGATTCCAGGTGAGACCGTCACTGAGTGCACGGAAACTGGCTGAAAAGGAAGGTATTGATATCCGCCTCTACTCAATCATCTATGACGCCATCGAGGAGATCAAGGCTGCAATGGAGGGTATGCTCTCACCTGAGATCAAGGAAGAGATCGTGGCTACCGTTGAGGTAAGGGAGACCTTCAGGATTGGCAAGGTGGGAACAGTAGCCGGTTGCTTCGTCCGTGACGGAAAACTCACCCGTAACACCAGAGTCAGGGTTATACGTGACGGTATTGTAATCTATACCGGCGATCTCGGATCACTCAAACGGTTCAAGGATGATGTGAGGGAAGTCACTTCAGGATATGAGTGCGGCCTCAACATCGAAAACTTCAATGACATCAAGGTCGGAGACGTAATCGAAGGATACCAGACCGTACAGGTGAAGAAGACACTCTAGGGATTTGCGAATTGCGATGTGCGATTTGAGATTTTAGATTGCCGATTTTAACCAATTCGCACATCGAAGATCGGCAATCGCAGATTCATTGTTTTGTGTCAAATATTGTTTCCAGTTTCTTACCGTCGAAAACAAGTTCATAACTATTCCCGTCAGGAATGGTTATGGCCTTGAATGTACGGGTTGTGTCGTTGTTCATCCCAAGTTTTTCAGGATCTGCTGTAAAAGTCCTCGTGTCATCATCCCATATAAACCTGATGATATTGTAACCTTTGCCCCTGAGGTAATCATTTGAAATGCCGTCATCTTCATACAGGGTATATTCTCCGTCAGCACCTGTATATATTCTGAATGTGAGATCACCTTCAACCTGTTCAGATACGTATTGCCTGGGCGGATCAATTGGAATTATTGATCCGGCACGTACAAAGATTGGCATTGTTCCGAGGTCAACTTTCCTGGCATATTCCCGCCCTCCCTCAATGACGGTTCCGTCAAACCAGTCGTACCATCTGCCTTCCGGGAGATATACCGTGCGTTCAGTGGCTCCGGGTTTATAGACAGGGGCAATAAGCATATCGCGTCCCCACAGGTACTGATCTCCCATCCCCAGCGCTTTAAGGTCTTCAGGGTAATGGATCCACATTGCCCTCATCATTGGCAGTCCGGTCTCCCGGGCTTCCCAGGCAAGGGTGTAATTATACGACAGGAGCTGATACCTCAGCTCGGCGTATTTCCTGCACACCGGTTCTATCGCCGGATTGTTCAGTTCAGCCGGCGACGGGTTATACATTTCTGTATTTCTTGCAGGTATGTTCCGGTTATTGTCTTCACGGGGACCCATTTCTGACAATCCCCACCCCCATGGGAGAATAGTCCACCAGGTTCGTCCGTGAGACCTGAATGAGGGACAGAAGGCACCGAACTGAAACCATCTCGCGTACATCTCACCGGTCCGTTCATTCCTCGGGTAAAATCCGCCTATGTCAGATCCCCAGAACGGTGAAAGGCTGAGCGAGTGGTTGATTCCCACGGCAATCTGCCCTTCAAGGGTTTTCCATGATGATTCCGTATCACCTGACCAGATCCAGCCTCCCCACCTCGCCACGCCGAGGTGCCCGTTCCGGTGCAGGCTCCATGGACGGATATCCGGACTGGTATATACCGGACCCTCATAATAAAGCCGGTGTCTGTTCATCCTCTCGTAAAGGTTAAACCAGTCTCCCTCATCGGGCCACCATGCATCAATACCTGTATTGACAAGGTCAAGGTGCTGATTCCAGTAAGGGAGGAGATGACCCTCGTCCATTGTGTCACCCCTCCCCGGAGGGATTGACCCATGCAGAGTCGGAAGACTGTCCCTGTCCCAGGGGACAATATGGGTTATGACCTTTACATTGAGATCATGAAGATC
>SBFZ01000390.1 GCA_006227095.1 Bacteroidota bacterium
TGTCAGTAAACAGGTATCCCGGCACGAGGAGGAATTCACAGAATGTTGTAAGCAGTGCAGACTGTGCCGTTTCACGGCTGTTGTCAAAAATAACCCTGAAGAGCCCCAGCAGCCTGCCTTTCATCTCCCCGTAACCGTCACGGTAGATGTCTCTCCCGGCAACCGGCATTTTGAGGAATTTCATATATGCCACCCGGCCTATCGGGTCAACGGAATTGAACTGTATTGTTTTCAGCTCTCCCCACTCCCTGTCAGGTGACAACTTAAGGAAGCTTTCTGACCAGAATACATCAGCATTAAAGGGAAGCGGGGTGTTCATATAACCGCAGATCTGCAGGTACCTGATGAATGGCCCGGGTAACCCGCTCACCAGTTCATCAGTTATCAACTGCTCTGTGCCTTTCCTGTTGCGCCTGATCAATTCAGCCCTGTCATTCAGGTATACCCGTTTCATGGTTTTCATGGTCCTTTGCCTTAATTATATGCCAATTCCGGAGAGATATCGTTTAATTAACCCGATAAAATTACCCATATCGTTGTTAAAAGCAAGCTGCTGTCAAAACCCGGCAGCAAAATCATGCGAACCTTTCAGTCCCGGTTTTTGTTTATCTTGCATTAAACCATCAAGGACATCAAAACCGGTAATTATGGCATATTATTATTCAAAAACGCTCCGGACCTCATATGATGAAGCTGTAAACAGGGTAACGGCCGCACTGTCTGCGGAAGGTTTCGGGGTTATCTCCGAGATTGACCTGCATGAGAAGATCAAGTACAAACTCGGCGTCGACTTCAAGAGATACCGCATCCTTGGGGCATGCAATCCGGCTTACTCCTACAGGGCACTCCAGGCAGAGGATAAGATCGGGGTGATGCTTCCCTGCAATGTGCTTGTCATTGAACAGGGAGAGAACGATATTGAAATAGCCGCAGTAAATCCTGCTGATGCAATGGCAGCCGTGAAAAACGAGACAGTGTCCCTGGTTGCAGCGGAAGTGGGGGAAAAGCTGAGAAAAGCACTGGATCAATTGTAGGGTGACACCCCTCACAAAGGCACAGGTCAGCTGCAGAATAGGCTTCGCAATGAAGGTGCATCCAAAGCTGAATAATAAGCTCCGGACCAACCGGGCGGTAACAGGCACCGGTCAGGACAGGTGATCTACAGGTTTCCTGTGAAATCTTCCGTCGGTGGGCGGAGTATGGCTTATTATTCCTGACCGGGAGGAATTATGCCTGGATCTTTGCGTACCTGTACTCGTCATAGATCTTCCCGTTCTTGATCACTGAGGATTTAAGAACGGCTTCTCTCTCAAACCCGCATTTCTCCAGGACTCTCTGCGAGGCTGTATTGAACGAAAACACTCCGGAAAAGATCTTTATGACATCCAGCTCGCGGAAGCCATATTCACAGATGAGATTTACAGCGCGGGTGGTAATGCCCCGGTTCCAGTACTGTTCGCCGATAAAGTAACCCAGCTCTGCAGTCTTGCGGTATACGTCATCCTGTTTGTGCAGGCCGATATTGCCCACGTATTCACCTTCGAACTCAATTGCAAAGACCTGGTAAGGCTTAACCCGGAGGCACATGTTGATAAACTTACGGGCATCTTCCAGTGAATATGGATACGGAAAGGCATCTCGCAGGTTTACGGCTATTTTCATGTTATTGGCAATCTCTGCCATCCGGTATTTGTCGTTTCGCCTGAATTTACGCAATGTTACTACTCCGTCGGAGAATCGCAGGGAGGCTGGTTTCATGGTCAGTCAGCAATTTTATCAGGAGCATAAAGGTATTAATTTGAGTAATATTGCATGATGAAAAGGGGAGTACCCTTCATACTTATTCTGATGACAGCTGCCGGCCCGCTCCTGTCACAGCCCGATTTTCCCGATATGGGAGAACTGTTCGTTGATACGGTTGTTCCCAGGGTTGACATAACCATTAATCCCGATACTCTTGCCTGGATATATGCCAATCCGGAGAGTGACAGGGAATTCAGGGCCCGCTTCGTCTTTGACAATGGCCATGTCCGGGATACCATTGACCCTGTCGGGTTCAGGCTGAGGGGAAATACATCACGCTGGTCAAAGAAGAAATCATTCAAGGTCTCATTCAATACTTTCACTCCGGGAGGCAGGTATTACGGGGTTGAAAAGCTGAATCTCAACGGCGAGCACAATGACCCTTCGGTTATGAGATCAAAGCTGATGTGGGATATTCTCCGCAAATGGGAGATACCTGCCCCGAGGGCAAACCATGTACGGGTTTATATAAACGGCAACTACTTTGGCCTGTACATCAACGTAGAACATATTGATGAGGAGTTTGCCATGTCACGCTTCGGCAACAAGGACGGGAACCTTTACAAGTGTCTCTGGCCGGCAGACCTGGCATACCGGGGAGCAGACCCTGACAGCTATAAGATATGGACCGGATCACGGTGGGTCTATGAGCTTGCCACGAACGAGGAGGAAAATGACTTCTCAGACCTTGCAGGGTTTATAGGTGTTTTGCATAATTCGGGAAATGAAAGTATTTCCTGTGATCTTGATGCTGTATTCAACACGCCTGATTATCTGAAGGTTATGGCTGCACAGATCTTCTGTGGCGACTGGGACGGATATATCTATAATAAAAACAACTTTTACCTCTATCATAACACTCATACCGGCAGGTTTGAATATATCCCGTATGATGTCGACAATACCTTCGGCATCGACTGGTTCGGTATTGACTGGGCAACCCGTGATATCTATGCCTGGCAACCGGGCGGAGAAGAAAACAGGCCACTGTACAACCGGATTATGCTCAACACCTCACTGAGGGAGCAGTTCAGCCGGTATGCGGAGCAGCTTACCGGTGGCATGCTTGATATCGATTCACTTATCCTTGCCACGGACAAAAGGAAGACAATGATAGCTCCGTGGGTGGCATCAGACCCTTACTATCCCCTTGATTACGGCTATGATTTCAATGATTTCACTGACTCCTACACTTCGGCCACCGGGGCACATGTCAAATGGGGTCTTTATCCTTACCTGGAGGCCAGACATAATTCGATGGCAGCCCAGGCTGAACCGGGGTCAATGGATCCGGTGATAAAGTATATTGAACATCAACGGTCTGAAGGGGGGGATGTGACTGTCAG
>SBFZ01000413.1 GCA_006227095.1 Bacteroidota bacterium
ACTCTGTGCACGGTCAAATTTCTGAAATGCAGTAAGTATGATACTCTTCATATGTTGAAAGTTGTCGGACTACTGATCATTTGACAGTTCAGCTTCAGATTTTAAAAATACCAAATTTTAAAACCTGATTCTGTATCCGTGAAATTTCTGCCGGTAATGCTATTCAAACCAGTCTTTGATAAATACCTCACGGTCATGCTGCAGATCAGTGGCACGATAGGATACGGAGGCATCATTTTCAATCACATATACCCAATAACCGGATACGATACCCGGACTGTAAAACATCCTGCGCAGGTAAAGTCTGTCACCGGCAGCAAAGTCACATTTTTTACCGTATGCCGAGATCTTGCCATACTGATCCTCCATGGAAGTCTTAACCCAGATAATGTTGGGTCCCTCATAATTTTCCGGCCCGGTGTGTCGATATTCAATGAAATCGCCTACATATTTCCTGGTTATCAAAAGGTCATCCTCTGCAATGGATGAGGTGCTCTTCCTCAAGGAACTGCATGATGCCGCCAGCATAACAAGAATAATCAAAAGTGCTCTTTTCATACCTCACCAGTTTATTCCGACATTTTACCGCATCTCCCCCGGAGAGATTACGGCAATATAAATTTAAGCATTTTCCCTGATCTGAAAATCAGGTTATTAAACTCCGGCATGCAGTAAGGGCCTGCTTCCGGGCCGCAATTGACGGAATGCCCCTATTCGCCGGCGGCGCCTTCCTTCTTTCTTCCGCCGCTAAGCTTCAGTATCAGATGAACTGCAAGGTAGATGACAATTATTACAACGAATATGGCCGTCATCCCCTCGCCCATCAGTTCCAGTGATTTCAGGAAATCGGTTTTCATGGTTCACCTCCTTTAAAGCAGTCCGGGCACAAGCCCGATTATCACTCCCCCTGCAATGACACTCGCTATCTGGCCGGATACATTTGCTCCAGCGGCATGCATCAGCAGATGGTTCTGCGGATCAGCCTCTAGTCCCATCTTCTGGATGACCCTTGAAGACATTGGAAAGGCAGATATTCCTGCAGCACCAACCATGGGATTTATCTTCTCCTTCAGGAAAAGGTTCATAACCCTTGCAAAGGTGACCCCTGCGATGGTGTCAAACACAAAGGCAAGCAATCCCAGCCCCATTATCTTTACAGTAGGGAGGGTGACAAACCGGTCTGCCTGCATGCTTGCTGCAATGGTTATTCCAAGAAGAAGTGTAATAAGGTTTACGAGTTCCTTCTGTGCACTGTCAGATAATGACTTGAGGACACCGCATTCCCTGATCAGGTTGCCAAACATCAGGAATCCGACAAGGGCAATGGATGCCGGTGCAACCAGGCCGGCAATTATCGTTACCGCAATGGGAAAGAGTATCCTTGTAAGCTGTGATACACTCTTCGGATTATACTTCATCCTGATCTTCCTTTCCTTCTCGGTGGTGCTAAGTCTTATGGCGAAGGGCTGTATGATCGGTACCAGCGCCATGTATGAGTATGCTGCTATCGCAATGGGACCTATATAATCACTCTTTAGCACCTGCGACACCAGGATGGAAGTCGGGCCGTCAGCTCCGCCTATAATACCGATGGCAGCTGCATCCCTCAGGTTAAAACCCAGAAGGACCGAGGCCGTCACCGTGGCAAAAATCCCGAACTGCGCCGCCGCACCGAAGAGAAGCAGTCTCGGATTGGCGAGAAGTGGCCCGAAATCAATCATGGCCCCGATCCCGATAAACAGAAGGAGCGGCATAGCCTCTGAGGCCTCAATCCCGACCTTAAAAAGCCAGTCGAGGATTCCGGTCACCTCTCCTATCCCGGGAAGCGTCTGATTAAGCGCACCCGAAAGCGGCAGGTTGACCAGGATGGCTCCGAAGCCCATAGGGAGCAGAAGCGGCGGTTCCAGCTTCTTTGAGATGGCCAGGTAGATGAGCAGTGCACCGATAACCCACATCACGGCCTGCTGCCATGTGATATTGATGATCCCCTCATAAAGGAATTCCATTTTCTGCAGGAATTATTTATTGACTTTTATTTATCTGTCAGACATCAGCTTCTCTACTCAGTCACCTCTTCCCAGTCAACGAGGGGTGAGCGGTAGAATCCGATATCCATTACCTCCATCCGCTTCCCGTGTTCTGCCAGCCTCAGCCTGTACTCATCCCAGGAACGCATTTCGGCAGGAGTCCATCCTATCTCGGCATACCCGGCAAGACGTGGGTAAATAAGCCATTCAGCCTCCCTGAATGTGGAAACTGTCTCGGTCCACAGGGGAGCCTCAATTCCGGTAATGTTCTCCCTGGTTATTTCAGGTACCAGCATTGCAGGATCCCAGTTGTATGCGTCATCAACCTCAATATATGCAGCCCAGTTCAATCCGAAAACGCTCGCAGTGTCATACTTCATGTCGAGGTAGGCATATTTAGCCGGAGACATCAGGACTTTCGCGCCCTGGTTCAGCCCCATAACTGCGTTTTCTGCCCTTGCCCAGTACTGCACAACGGTATTGGGCTTGAGTGTGGCATGAGCTATTTCGTCCCATCCGATAATACTCTTGCCATGAGACTCAACAATATCCTGAACCCTGTTTATGAAATAGACATAGTCGTCAGGCTTCGTTACATGAGACTCGTCTCCGCCGATGTGGAAGTACTTGCCGGGAGTAAGGGCGGCTATCTCCCTCACCACGTCATCAACGAACCTGTAAGTGGTTTCAGACCTTGTGTCAAGTGTGCTGAAACCCACCTTTATTCCCGTATAGAGTTCAGGGGCCTTCCCTCCGATGTTAAGCTCCGGATATGACGAGAGTGCTGCATTTGTATGCCCTGGCATGTCAATTTCCGGGATAATGGTAATGTAACGCTCTGCTGCATATTTTACTATTTCAGAGTATTCTTCCTGGGTGTAGAAGCCACCCTCACCTCCGCCTACCTCAGTCTTGCCGCCGTGGACAGTCAGGTTGGGCCACGATTTGATCTCAATCCTCCAGCCCTGATCATCAGAGAGGTGCATGTGCAGCACATTCATCTTGTAAAGGGCAAGTTGATCCAGGTAGCGCATTACGTCTTCTGGACCGAAGAAGTGGCGTGCCACGTCAAGCATCACCCCGCGGTGACCGTAAAGGGGATAATCCCTGATTGTTCCCGTCGGAATGACCCAGGTTCCCTCCCGGATGGTATCTGCCTCTATCTCAGCTGGCAATAACTGTCTTACCGTCTGGATGCCACGGAAGATACCAGCCGGCTGGCTGGCTGAAACGGTCAGTAATTTCCCGGTTATGGTGAGCTCGTAGCCCTCATCACCAAGCTCCGGATCATCCTGGGCGAGGGTAAGCAGTATGTCTCCCTTTCCCGGTTTCCGGCCGTCGGATATAACCTCCATGCCAAGACCTGTTGAGGGATTCAGTTTACCGGCAAGGAAATTGCCAATATTGACGAGCTCCTCCGGCCCGCCTGGCATGACAAATATGTCACTCCTTGCCGTGAGGAGGAATGATTCACCGGAAGGAGTGACCGAAACAGGCCTGGGAATGATACTGTTTTTTGAAAGGTCAGTAGGCTCTGTAGCGCAGCCGGTAAGGCCTGCAAGCAATACTGCTGCCACTGTGGCCATAACAGGAATCAGTTTTTTCATGGGTTGTATTTTTTAAATCAGGTTTTTGTGCAGGTGTGCCGGAGTCAAAGATATAATTTTTGATTCAGGAATATTAAAGTTATGCCGGTCAAAGCGCCGGAGGGAGCAGGCTGTGGGCCGGCAGTCAACGGGCACCGGTCAGAGCGACGGCCGGGTGACACTCTTTGGGCAGGGTAATCTGCGGGCACCGGTCAGGGCACTGAAAGGGGCAACCACGGGCAGTGGTCAGACTGCGGGCGGGGAACGATTCCGGCATCCCGGAAGTTTTTGTGATGAATTTTGTAAATTTGTTAAGTACCGCCATGAAAGTAGTTGAACCAAAGGATCTGGAACCCCTGTCATTTCTGTTCCGGGGGAAAGGTGGCCACCGGCGCGCAGAAAAAATCATAGGATTCCTTGCCATCGACAAGGTCAACCAGGTTTATGCAAATTCAGGAGCATACACAGGGGCTGACTTCACCTCAAGACTGCTTGAGGATGTCGGGGTCAGCTATGTTGTCGGCAATGCAGAATCACTCAGAAAACTGCCGGATGGTGCCTTCATAACCATTTCAAACCATCCATACGGTGGTCTCGACGGGATAATGACAATAGACCTCATGGCCAGGTTAAGGCCTGATTACAAGTTTATGGTCAATCGGATGCTCTCTCTTATCAAAACCCTGGATGGCAACTTCATCTCGGTGGTTCCCGCCGGGAATAAAAAGAGGGGAATAAAGGCCGAAAGTATCAGGGGAGTCCGGGAGACCATAAGCCATCTCCGCGGCGGTCACCCGATCGGCTTTTTCCCTTCCGGTGCCGTCTCGGACTTCAGCCTGAGAGAAATGCGCATCAGGGACCGCCGATGGCAGGAGAGTATCCTCCATCTTATCCATTCGGCAAAGGTGCCGGTACTGCCTCTCCGTTTTTTCGACAGGAACTCGGCCTTCTTCTATTTCCTCGGACTCATCAACTGGCGGGTAAGGCTCCTGAGACTGCCATCGGAAGTATTTAACAAAAGGGGCCGGATTGAGCGCATAGGCGCAGGAGAGATTATCTCAGCAGAGGAACTGTCACTATATCCCGACCCGGCTTCACTGGGAACCTTCCTGAGGAAAAAAGTATATGAAATGCCAATTCCCGATGAGTTTGTTCCGGGTAATTTAATATAACTTAGATGACAAATTTCCGGAATGGCATCGAAGAACCACCATGGGAATAACCTGAAATCACTTTTCACCGGAGAGATTCTCAGGAATGTCTTCAGTGACAGGACAAGGACCAACCTGCTCAAGAAGCAGGAAGAGATGGCCATCTCATGGCTGGTTAAGAGAATCCCATCCTTCATCTCGTCAAACATGCTTACGGGCATCGGGTTTTTCGGCAATATGATCGTATCAGCCAGCTTTATCCTCGCTTCGTACTTCAGCCGCAATTTCCTGCTTCTGGGGCTGGTCGGTTTCTTTATCAGCTGGTTCGGGGACTCACTTGACGGAAGGCTGGCTTACTACAGGAACAAACCAAGAAAGAAGTACGGATTTACCCTTGATATTACCATAGACTGGGTCAGCATAATCCTTATCGGTTTCGGTTACACATTCTACGCCGAAGGCGTCTGGACACTGCTGGGGTACGGCTTCGTGGTTATGTACGGATGGGAGATGATCATTGCACTGATCAGACTGAATCTGACAGGCAAATACTCAATAGACTTCGGAAAAATGGGCCCTACTGAAGTCAGGATTATCATCGGGGCAATAATGATAGCCGAAGTAATCTTCCCCGGATCACTCAATTACTCTGCCGGGCTGGTGGTGATTGCCCTGTTCGTGGTCAATGTCACCGATACCCGGAAATTGCTGCGAATAGGTGATGAAATAGACAAAAAGGAACTCAATAAGGAATCCTGAGCATCAATCACCCGAAAAAATTATCCTGATTTTTATCACCCTGCATAAGATCTTGTGATTTTGTGTAAGTTTATTGCCACTTAACCTGACAAATATGGGAGAAATTACAATCAGGGAGGTGACAACACGGAAAGAACTGCGTGATTTCATCTACCTGCCGGAACAAGTCCACCGCAATGAACCTGACTGGCTTCCGCCTATCTATATGGATGAATGGGAGCTGTATGACAAGAAAAAAAACAAGTCCTTCGGGTACGCTGACGGACTTCTTCTTGTTGCCTACAGGGACAACAAGCCTGTGGGAAGAATAATGGGTATTATCAACCGGAGGTACAACGAGATAAATAATGAAACCCATGGCCGGTTCTGTTTCATGGAATGCTACAATGACCAGGAGGTTTTTCATGCACTCATAAGCAGGATAGAGGACTGGGCCAGGGAGAACGGGATGAACAGGCTTGTGGGGCCGCTCGGATTCTCGGACAAGGATCCGCAGGGATTCCAGATCGAGGGGTTCAATTATCCGCAGTTCATCACCAGCGCAAACAACTCCCCTTATATGGTAACACTCATTGAGAATGAGGGTTACGGGAAAAAGGTAGATCTCGTAAATTACCTCGGTGATATCCCGAAGGAGTTTCCGGTGGTTTACCAGAGGGTGCTGGAAAGAATCACCAGCAACAGGGAATTTGACATTATCGAGTTCGGCAGCAAAAAAGAGCTAAAACCCTATATAATTCCCATCCTTGAACTGATGAATGACACCTTTGCCGAGATTTATGGTTTTGTGCCGCTCAATGACAAGGAGAAATCAGACTTCGCAGCCCGGTATATGCCCATTCTTGATCCGAAATTCATCAAGGCTGTGGCAAAGAACGGAAATGTCATAGGCTTTGCAATAGGGATGCCCGATCTGAGCAAGGGAATCAAAGCCTGCCGGGGCAGGCTGCTGCCTTTCGGGTTATTGAAAGTCCTCAGGGAATCTAAACGCTCCCGCAAACTGCTGATGATGCTTGGCGGGGTCAAGAAGGACTTCAGGGGAAAGGGGATTGATGTCCTTATGGGCGTCAAGATACTCCAGGATGCCATCAACAGCAGGATGGAATCAATTGACAGTCACCTCGTCCTTGAGGATAATGTCAGGATGAGGGGTGAATATGAGCGCATTGGCTGCAAGGTGGTCAAGAAGTTCAGGATCTTCCAGAAGGAGCTTTAAGGGGCTTTCTCAGCCACGGGTGTTTCACGGGCATACAACCCACCCTGCCGCCTGTACTGCAGGTGACCATCCCTGCATCTGTCGCAATCCGTCATGAAATATCCCGGAGAACTAAATTTCCCGGAGAAATTTCCCCGTCAGATATGCCTCTGAAACCCTGTTATATTTGTCATATTATAATGACTTTTATCAGTTTCTTTTCTATATTGGTGCCTTCAATCCCTAATTAACCTGAGTTTTTTATTTACTAACCTACTCTAAAACCTGATTCTATGAAAAAAGCTGTAATGCTATTAGTCCTTGCAGTGTTTGCCCAGGTCCTGGTTGCACAAGAGGTTACCGTACAAGGACGAGTAACCTACCAGGCAGACGGGAGTCCTCTTCCCGGAGTGACAATTATGGTTGCCGGTACAAATACCGGGGTTCTCTCCGGAGCTGACGGCACATTCTCCATTCCTGCCAGAATGGGGGCAACGCTGCGTTTTTCATTCATCGGCATGACGCCGGTGGAAGTAACAGTAACATCATCAACTGTCAACGTTACACTGGCAGATGCGCCAACTGACCTTGACGAGATTGTGGTTATCGGCTACGGTGTCCAGAAAAAAGCCCTGGTGACCGGTGCCAACCTCAACGTCAAAGGTGACGAGATAGCCGAACTTAATACCTCAACGGCCATGGAGGCCCTGCAGGGTATAGCAACCGGTATCAGCGTCACCAGGAACAGTGGTGCTCCGGGTGCCGGAACAAAGGCTACCATCAGAGGTCTTGGCACAATCGGAAATTCTGCCCCACTGTATATTGTTGACGGAGTAGCTGTCGGAAACATCGACTATCTTAATGCTTCCGACATTGAATCCATTGACGTGCTCAAAGATGCCGCCTCCTCGGCAATTTACGGGTCGAGGGCTGCAAACGGGGTTATCCTCGTTACAACCAAAAAAGGCGAAAAGGGATCTGCTCCCGTCATTACCTATGACTACTACTACGGGGTGCAGAACATCTACAAGAAACTGCCTGCACTCAATGCCCAGGAGTATATGTTCATAATGGATGAAGGCCGCGTAAACGACGGGCTTGCTCCCAATGACTGGGCATCAATACTCAAGAACAACTCCTATATCAATTCAAACTTCCCCGGAAACCTCGGCACCCAGCTTGGTGAAGAGGTGTGGAATCGCCTGCAGGCAGGATGGGAAGGTACTGACTGGGTTGAGGAGATGTCAATGAAGAACGCCCCTGTTCAGAACCATTCACTCAATATCATGGGGTCAGCAAAAGACGTAACCTATGCCCTCGGGGTATCCTACTATGACCAGAAAGGTATCCTTGGCGGTGACCTGATGGGTGCCGGGTACAAAAGGTTTACTGCACGCCTGAACAGCGAAATGGTGCTTATCAAAGGCAGCGGCCATGATATTCTCACCATTGGCGAAAACTTTACATACAACAACAATAAGAACAAGTGGATTGGAACCGGAAATATTTACTGGAATGACCTTCACAATGCCCTTGTAACCAACCCGCTTCTTCCTGCCTACTGGGACAAGTCTCCTGACCCGAACGGATTTACCCCCACACTCGAGGGTATCTCCCTTGGACAGACAAACCCCCTGGCCATGCTGTTCTACAACCGTTCCAACTACCACTGGCCCACGAACAATACCATTACAGGCAATGCATACATCAACATTGAGCCTATAAAGAACCTGCGCGTCAGGTCATCATTCGGTATCAACTCGTGGTTCGGTGGCAACAGGCTGTGGGCTCCCACATACAAGCTCTCAACCCAGTACAACAACGCAAATGACAGGGTTGAGCAGACAATGTACCAGGGTATCAACATCACCCTTACAAACACTGTCTCCTATGAATTCAATATTTCAGATCATAAGATCAGTGTTCTTGCCGGAAATGAGATACTTGACAATGTTCTGAATGCCAACGTAGGCGGAAGCAAGTCAAACTCAATCTTCGGCACGCCTGATTACGCTTACCTCGATAATGTGGTTGCCGAGTCACTTGCCGGCATCGGAACCTGGGGAGCCGACTGGGCTGCACAGGGTGGCGGACTGCTCTCCTACTACGGACGCGTCTCTTATAACT
>SBFZ01000381.1 GCA_006227095.1 Bacteroidota bacterium
AACATAACAGCTGATGTCAGGGTAATGACAAATCTTGACTACAACAGCTGGATAGACAAGGTTGACGGCACCTGGCAGGGTAATATCCCCGTGACCTTCTTTTTCAACAACGCAAAGGGAGTCAGATACTTCCATCCATCCGAGGTTACCGAAAAAGAACTCAGAGATCTTATATCCAAATACAAACACTAGCAAACAATTAAACAACAGATGATTATGAAGAAGCACCTGTTTATTTTCCTGGCGGCCCTGATGATGACAGGCTTCCTGAACGGACAGTCGCAGTACAAGGCCGGCGATATAGTATCCGATTTCAAACTGAAAAACGTCAAGGGCGAAATGATATCACTTGCCGATATCGATGACGCTGATGGTTTCATCGTTGCATTCTGGTGCAACACCTGTCCGGTGGTTAAGAAATATGACCAGCGCCTGCAGGATCTGCATGCAAAGTATTCTCCCAAGGGATATCCGGTTGTTGCCATCAACCCGAATGACCCGGCAGTGTCACCCGGAGACTCATATGACAAGATGAAGGAGACGGCTGAGAGACTCAATTATAAATTTGAGTATCTCTATGACGAGACACAGGAGGTAGCCCGCAGATTCGGGGCAACAAATACACCGCACATCTACATAATGTCATGGAAAGACGGTAAACTGGCTGTTGATTATGTTGGTGCCATCGACAACAACGCCGATGATGCATCAGCTGCGGATAAGAAGTATGCTGAAGATGCTCTGGACAGTATCCTGAAGGGTCAGGCTGTTGCCGTTGCCGGGACTAAGGCAGTGGGTTGCAGCATCAAATGGAAGAAGGGTTGATAGCATCCTCTTCAGCCGGAGGCTCGGAGGTGATGTTACCAAATTTGTCTACATAAGCAATCATGTTCTCAAGCCCTCCGCCTGGTGAATTCTCACGACGCTGCTGCTTCTTCTGTTCCTTTTCTTTCCTCTTTTTGAGACGCTTTTCGGTCTTTTGCTTTTTGATGTAACTGTTGTTTGGTCCTGCCATATATTATTGATTTTAGTTAACAAATGTGATTGCCCGGCCGCTTGCACCTGCCCTGCCGGTGCGGCCGATACGGTGGATGTAGCTTTCCATGTCCCTGGGTTGCTGAAAGTTGATAACATGAGAAACATGGGAGATATCGAGTCCTCTTGCGGCAACGTCAGTTGCCACCAGTACCTTTATCTTCCTGTTTCTGAATGACTCAAGGGCTTTGATCCTGTAGTTCTGAGATTTGTCACCGTGAATCTCGTCGGCTGTTACTCCTGCCCTCCTCAGATCACGGCATATCCTGCTCACCCCTCTCCTGGTGTCTGCAAAGACGAGTACCTTTTCAAACGAGTCATCGCGTACCATCTCAAGGAGTATATCAATCTTCTTCTCTCCGTCCTTCACCGTAACTATCTCCTGTTCAATACTGTCGGCACTGACATTACCCGGCCTGACCCTTACTATATGCGGATTCTCCATCAGGCCATCGATGATTTTGCGCTGGCTTTTGTCCTCTGTAGCCGAGAACAGAACAGTCTGGCTTCGCCTGCTCATCCCTTCCACCAGCCTGTTTATCTCGGGGGCAAAGCCCATATCAAGCAGCCTGTCGAATTCATCCAGCACAAGAACTGTAAACCTCCTCAGGTCAAGTGCGCCCTGACGTACCATATCTGCGAGCCGCCCAGGGGTACCAATGACAATCTGGCCCGGCTTCCTGAGTTTATCGATATCACGCCCTACGCTGGTGCCCCCGATGAGACATGTGCTGAAAAGCTTAAGCCCGAATGCAATGCTCCGGAATTCGGCATCCGTCTGCAATGCGAGTTCCCGTGTGGGCGAAATCACAAGAACATGCCCTGAAGAATCCTTTCTTAGCAGATTGTGAATTAAAGGTATCAGGAATGCACCTGTTTTTCCGGTGCCGGTCTGGGCAAGACCGATGAGATTACGCCCTTCGAGGATAGCCTCCAGGGTCCTGTCCTGAATCTCGGTGGGCAGTTCGTAGCCCTTTTTTTTCAGATTGGTGATTATTGAAACATCAACCGGCAGGTCAGGGATTAACCTCTCTGCCCGGTAAGCAGTCACCTCAGCAGGTATTGCCTTCCTGACGAAGCTCTCCGGGGAAAGTTCCCTTGCTTTATGTTTCTTTCTGTTGCTGAAGTTTGCTGTCTCTTTATTCCTGTGGCTGATGACTGCTGTTTCCTTTTTACTGTGACTGAAGTTTTTTTTATTCCTCCTTCGTGGATTCCTTTTGTATTCCATTATTCATTGATTGGTTAATGCCGCTGAAAAATCATTAACCAGATATCTGTTCAAAATGGCAATGTTCTTATGGCGAAATTGTTTCAGCGTAAACTAGTGGTGGTAGAAACGATCTCGGAAGAATATGCCTGAGATTCGACGTCTAAACAGATCTAACTTATGCCAGAATCGGTGCAAAGATACTCATTTTTGTGTGCCCTGCAAAAAAGCCTGTCTCCCTGACCTGACTTTACAGAATTGCATTTATTCCGTATCTTAGCCTGTATGAAAAAAATAGTCATAATCAGTTCCAGCATCAGGCAGGGAAGAAAGAGCCACCGTGTGGCCCTGTGGTTCAGGCATTACCTTGAGTTTAATAACCTGGCTTCAGCCGAAATCATTGATCTGGCTGAGTACAGTTTCCCCCTCTTTGAAGAAAGGCTTAAAAAGCAGCAGAACCCTTTGCCCGGGGCCGTTGAGCTGGCCGGAAAGATCAGGTCAGCTGACGGAGTCATCATCGTTACTCCTGAATATAATGGTGGCTACCCGGCCAGCCTGAAGAATGTCGTTGACCTGCTCACCGACGAGTGGAGGCGCAAACCTTTAGCCATATCGACCGTTTCAGACGGTCCCTTCGGAGGAACACAGGTCATCACCTCTCTCCAGTTCACCCTCTGGAAGATGGGGGCACTGACAGTCCCGGCAATGTTCCCGGTACCTAAAGTAAGTGAAGCATTCAGCGAAGAAGGGCTTCCCGCAGACCCGGAAGCAACCGGCAAACGTACGGAGCGTTTTACCGGTGAACTGTTGCGGTGTATTGAAGCATTCAACCAGGCAGAGTGATTTTTCACCCATCTTCATGAATTCTTCATTTTGTGATTGTAATTTTATCA
>SBFZ01000393.1 GCA_006227095.1 Bacteroidota bacterium
GGCATGTCTGCGATCATTGTCGGAAGGCTGGCAGCAGACAGTTCCAGGGCAAGGGGAAGCTGCCTGAGACGGGTGCGGCTGAAGAGGTTCCTGATCTTCGGGTTATAAAGCTCTGTACCCAGGGCGGAAAATCCGACAATAATTATCACCGCCCGGAAGTTCATCTGAACTCCAATCAGGATTGCTTCAGCCAGGGTATTTTCTCCCGGTTTCAATGCAGCAAATGCCAGGGCAGAAAGCATGGTAATGACCACAAATGTTACCCAGAAGCCGGGCTTCGAGAGTTGCCGCATTGCCCTCTTGTATCTCATTGCCATGAGTGTAACAACCGGGATCACAACAATAATCCACCATACCCATGAGAGCATGCCAACAACCAGCAACGCTCCCGCAACAAGCATTATATCAGCGGTTAGCCATGCAAGTGAATATCCGAAAGCTTCATTTCTTCGCTTCTCAGGAGTGCGTATGACCGGAGCCTCTGGCAGAACTTCTTCCGGGGGCAGCGAGGCAATACGCCTGCCGGTGACAATACCCACCACTGCCGCCATGGCTCCAAACAACGCATACAGTGAGAGAAGCAGAATCAGCGGAGCCCAGAAGGCATCAAACCGGAAGTTAAGCTGTTTTGATGCCCAGTCTGTGATGCTCGAATAGATCTCAACAAGATTCCCTCCATAGAATATGACCATATTGAAAACCTTCTGGAACAGGTTCCATGACATGGCAAGCATTGAGCCTGTGATAAAGCCGAGGTATGTCCTGCCAAGAAGCCTGACAGAGATCTCAAGGAGCACCGACTCCATGATAATGGCAATCATCGGCCCGAAAATAATTGCACTGGGTGACATGGCCTTCATCAGGGCACAGATCAGCCCGGCCCTCCAGTAAAGGCCGTGCTGGCGCCATCGGTAGCTTACTGCTATAAGTATGACAAGAGCGATGGCGGTAAGCATGTTACCACTGAAAGGCACCCTTAGGTTATGAAGGAAACTGCCGAGCACAATCTCGGCAGCAGCCCAAATGGTGCCAATAATGGATGCCCTGATCCATTTGTCGCTTATGGCTGTCCTGTCCCTCCTCAAATGGTTTTGTATGGTTTCCCGATATCAATCAGAAAGGATCACAATCGCGGTAAGCCTCAATGACCCGTCTTACACCTTCAGGGCCCTTTACACTCCTCCCGTGCTCCATGCAAATCACTCCCTCATAGTCCCGCGAAAGGAGATAGCTGAAGATATTCTTGTAGTTTATCTCTCCGGTGGTTGGCTCATTGCGTCCCGGGTTGTCTCCGACATGGAAGGCAGCGATCTCGTCCCAGCACGTTTCAATGTTTGGTATCAGGTTACCCTCTGATATCTGCTGGTGATAGATGTCCTCGACAATCTTGACAGCCGGGCTGTTTACTGCCTTGCATACCTGGTATGCCTGGGGCATCTTCGTCAGCCACAGTCCGGGGTGATCACGGAGCGTGTTCAGCGGCTCCAGTACCAGGGTCATCCCCTCCGGCCCGACAAGGTCAGCGCAGTATCTCAGGTTATCGATAACATTAGCCAGCTGGATATCAGGATGGATCCGGTAATCATACCGGCCCGGAACCACCAGCGCCATCTTGAACCCTGACCGCCTTGCCACATCTATTCCCTCCTCCATTTTGGCCGTAAGGAAGTCGCGCACCTCTTTGTGCGGAAGCACGAAGGAGGTCTTTCCGAAATCAGCGTGCAGCACCCAGGGACCCATCAGCAATCCCATCTTCTGGATCTTCGTGGCTATACGTTCCTGTTCCTCAACCGGACGGCCCGGGAAACCGTTGTCAAAGAGAGCCCTGAATCCCTTGTCTGCTATGAACTGAATATTGTCAAGGGGGTCATCGCTGCCGCAGAGCTCACGGAACATACCGATTGACGGAGCGTAGGCCAGCCTGAAGGGTTTATCTGCATCAGGAATGGCTGCAGAACGACTTCTGCCATTCAGCAGCAGCGGGGCTGAGAAGAGAGCCGCTCCTGCTGCTGCGGTACCCTTCAGAAAACTGCGTCTTGATCTTGATTCCATAATGAATGAACTGTTTTATGTATACCCGGCAGGTGCATTCTTTTCCCTTGCACCTGCCGGTTAATGGTCTGTCAATTTTATTGAAGCAGGCGTAACACCCGGAACGCCTTGCTGGAAATCATTTCCTATTCACCGGGTACTGGTACTGTTTTGGGCACATCAACCGGTCCCATTTCAAATACCTTCGGCCCAAGCTTGAGCTCAGAGTTCATCATCTCATCCCATGTCACCTTCCTGCCGGTATATGCTGACACCCTGCCCATGATTCCGGCCATGGTTGAAACTGCAACAAATTCAGCTTCATTCAGCGGTTTCCCGGTACGGATGGCTGTAACAAAGTCGATGTGCTCCTGGTCATACGGACTGCGGATCAGCTGGTCCGTCATCTTGCCCTGGTCATCAAGCTTGTACCCGTCATATTTCCATAGTTCGGTTCCTGCCGGATCCCATACTGTATTCTGGCAGTTGGAGGTCCCTTTTGTTCCCTGGATCCACTCCGAGACATTCCCGTCACAACCGTTGATCTGACGGCACATGCTGTGTACATGGAAGCCACCGTCATAGATAAAGTCAGTGCTGAAAAAATCATACTGATCGCCGGTGACGCGGCGGTGACGTGCACCGAACGAGACGGCAGAAACCGGTTTCTTGCCGGTAAACCAGTTGATGACGTCAATGTTGTGGACATGCTGTTCCACAATGTGGTCACCTGAAAGCCAGCACCAGTTGACCCAGTCGCGGATCATATATTCCATCTCTGACCATGACGGATTGGGGTCACGGTACCAGAGCTGGTTCTGGTTCCAGTAACAGTTTGCAGCCACAATGTCACCTATCATACCCTCCTGTACCTTGCCCCAGGTAGCAACATAGTCATGCTGATGATGCCGCTGTGTTCCGGTGACAACGCAAAGTTCCATCCCTTTTGCCTTTTCACCGGTGGCCATGATCTGCCTTACTCCTGCAGGGTCAACGGCAACCGGTTTTTCCATGAAGACATGCTTGCCGGCTTTGATGGCGGCTTCGAAGTGAATGGGCCGGAAGCCCGGGGGAGTGGCCAGAATGACGACATCGCAGA
>SBFZ01000395.1 GCA_006227095.1 Bacteroidota bacterium
GTCAGATTAAAACGTTCCTTCAGGAAAAGATTGTCAGTGCCATTTGTCCCGAGAGGGGTGTCTGAGTGTTCTATGAACGGTCCCATCCCGCACATATCTATGTCAAAATCACGCATAAATATGATGTCATCAGCCAGATCACCCATAGTCTGGAAGGGAAGACCAACCATCACGCCTGTACCTGTCTGGTAACCCGCTTCCTGGATTGTTTTCAGGCATTCAAGCCTTCTGTGGTACCTGTGCAGGTCATCATCAGGGTGTACCCTGCGGTAAAGGGCCTCGCTCGAAGCCTCTATCCTGAGCAGATAACGGTGGGCACCTGCGTCAAACCACCTCTGATAAGTCTCCCGGCTCTGTTCTCCGAGCGAAAGGGTTATGCCCAGTTTGTTGTCAGTCATCTTACGGATGGTTCTGACAAGGTCTTCAATAGTATCAACGAAAATTTTAGACGAGTTTTCTCCCGACTGGATGGCAATTGATCCCAGGTTGAGCTTATAGGCTGTCATTGCTGCATCAAGTACCTCCTCACGTGTCAGTGTGTACCTGTCAATCTTCTCATTTTCCCGCCTGACGCCGCAATAGAGGCAATTTTTGCCGCAGATATTGGAGTATTCAATCAGCCCGCGAAGGTATACGTGATTCCCTACATAGCGGTCCCTTACAGCTGATGCCCTGCGGTACAGCAGGGGGGCCTCCTCCTCGCTGGTATGCAACATGGCAAGTATGTCTGACCTGTCAAGGACTGTTTTTTCAAGAATTGAGGCTATGCCAGAACCCATAGTAGGTGTGAATCGTTTAACGTTAACAACCCGGATATTGATTAGTTCAGCTCCGGTGCAATAAATTTCATATGTGATGCTCCGATAAATCCGAATGCTTTGCCAGGTTTTTGTCAGAACGCCGTACCGGATATATGCCTGGTTCTTAAAAGAACGCCCTGCCGGACATCTGTCTGATTCCTGTCAGAACTACCTTCCGGACATCTGCCTGATTCTTATCAGAATCCCCTGCCGAACATCTGCCAGAGTTCTGCCTTCAGCTCCTGCCAGCGGCTCATGGCGCCATGGGCAAAGGCATTCGTATATTCTGTCACCGCCCTTTTCGCTTCATCATTCCTTCCTTCCCTCACCATCAGTTTGACTCTTTCCTCCAGTGCAGGCAGTTCAGCAAGTGCTTTTTGCTCCATTTCGATCACTGCCGGTTCTATAAGTTTGCGGCCCCGCTCCCAGTTCACTGTTGAGAGCCTGTTTGCTTCACGGAATGACCAGATGGCGGCGTCTTCACGGTAGCGGTGCTGCCCGCATATGCGGAAGCTCGGGGGCAGTGCCATGGTGCCTGAGAAAATGGGTATGCGCGGGCTCTGACCCGGGTTGTCAAACGAGAACCATGCCACGGCACCAACTTCGTCGGGCAGCCATGAGCGGCACTGAATCACGTGCGAGTATGAGCATCCGGCGATTGCGATCGTACGCTGCCTCTCGATGGTTCCTGGCTTCAGTTCGTTGACAAGAGTACGGAGGTCTGCATTCATCCAGTTGTTTATTGCGGGCGACTTCACCATCTCGGTAACCTCATTGCCGGCTTCATCCTTCTTCTTAACCGTTACCATAAGATTCTTCGTCATATCCCATGGGGTCCCCTCGTAAGTCTCGCGGAAGAGGGCCGTCACGTCACTGACGGAAAGCTTATTATCCGGCTTCACCGAGAAGGGGAGTTCTTCCATCTCCATGGACAGCTTCAGTTCCGGTGCAAGTTTATTCAGCACATAGAACTCACGGATCGCATAAGGTTTTCCCGTACCTATCACTTTATAGAATTTGAAGGGTTCCTTGCCGTCCCAGTAGCCAAGATCCTTTGCCTTTTTGCGCAGGTCAGTTGAAGTCATGAAGTGATCTGTATCCTTGAAATTTACTTCAGATATTCTTGGAATATTTGCGGCAATGCCAACATGGTCATCTGGAATTCTCTGTGCCACCCAGAGAGCCGATGGTTTACCCGGCCCGGAGCCGGCTATCTCAAGCTGCCACACCTCCTTCGGGTCGGCAATCGTGATGCATTCAGCCATGTCACCGTAACCGTACTGTTCGGCCAGTGAGCCAATAAGGGCTATTGCCTGGCGTGCCGTGGTGCAGCGCTGCAGCGCGATCTTTTCCAGCTCCTCAATCAGGAAGAGACCGTCCTTGTTGATCAGATCCTGTTTCCCATAGATTGTGGTTTCACCGATTGCGAGCTGCTTCTCGTTGAGGCAGGGATATGCGGTGCTGAGAAATGAGTAAGTTGATTTCACTTCGGGGATATCCCCCTTGCGTGTCACGTTGGTCATGTCCCATGCCTCCTCGGTGAACATCGTTCCCCAATAGACCGGATGGACCGTATCACGTTCAAATTTCATTGCCGGCACAACCTCCAGCCAGGTACGATATCTTCCGTCACAGGTGTGCGAGGTCATCACGGATCCATCAGTCGAGGCCAGCCTGCCTACCATGATACTTGTGCAGTTTTCGGCGTAGCCGGGACCGTCGGGGTCAAGATCCTTCAGTGGCTGGGAAAATACAGAAAGGGTGGTGCCAAGCAGCAGCACTGCTGCCACTGGGGAGATGAATCTGAAAAATGGTTTCATAGTTTAATAGTTACGGTACAACAATGCTTGTCTCTGTGTCTGGAACCCGTTTCATGACACAGGATCAAATAAACCGGGCAGATTCTCCGGCAAAACTCATAAACAGGTCCGCCGGGCTTTTACCCGTCTGACACAAAATTAATCGGGCAATCAGAACAACCCGCCATAAAGATAATATTCTGCAACATATCAGTAACCTGAAGTGAATTATTCACCATGTAAAACATATCATTTGGTAAGTATTAAAATGTTTTTACCTTTCATGCAACAGATGCCCCGGTTATGATAAATGCTAAATTATTGAATCCTAAAAGTATAGTCGTTGTTGGCGGATCAGACGACATCACCAAGGCCGGAGGCAAGGTGCTCAAGAATCTGCTCGATGGCGGATTTCCCGGTGATATTTATGTGGTTAACCCCAAAGCACCTGTTGTTCAGGGCCTGACAACCTTTGCAGATGTGTCACTGCTGCCCCGGACCGACCTTGCCGTTATTGCAGTTGCCGCCCG
>SBFZ01000233.1 GCA_006227095.1 Bacteroidota bacterium
TCTTCCCGCACCATGAGTGCGAGATAGCCCAGAGCACTGCTGCAGAGGGACACGCCCCGGTACGCTACTGGGTGCATAACAACATGGTGACCATCAATGGACAGAAGATGGCACGGTCACTCGGCAACTTCATAACCCTGGAGGAGATGTTCTCAGGCTCTCATAAGATGCTTGCAAGGGCGTACTCACCCATGACCGTCCGCTTCTTCATGCTCCAGGCGCAGTACCGCTCAACGCTCGATTTCAGCAATGAGGCACTGCTGGCTGCCTCACTGGGACTGCAGAAGCTGATGAACGCCGAAAAAACACTGGCAGGCCTTATCCCGTCAGAGGCTTCCACGGCAGAGATCAGCGGTATCGCGGCAAAATGCTACGAAGCGATGAATGATGATCTCAATACGCCTGTGGCTATTGCCCAGCTCTTCGACGCTGTCAGGATCATCAACCTGGTCAATGACGGGAAGGAAAAGCTCTCTGCCGCTGACCTGGCTTCACTGCAGGAGCTGTTCCGGATCTTTATCCATGACATCTTCGGTCTCAGAACTGAGGAGTCGGCCGGCAACGACAGGCTTGAGGGCGTTCTGAAGCTTCTGCTTGACATAAGGCAGGAGGCCAAGGCGAAGAAGGAATGGGCCGTCTCTGACCGCATACGCGACAGGCTGAGTGAACTCGGCATCACAGTCAAGGACAGGAAGGACGGGTACGACTGGGAGATAACGGCATGAGCGCCTCCGGGTACAAATCAGACATAATCCAGATTGGCAGCCTGGCAATGGGAGGTGACCTCCCCGTGCGTGTACAGAGCATGACCAATACTGATACCCTTGATACCGCTGCAAGCGTGAGCCAGTGCATCCGTATCATCGAAGCAGGGGGAGAGCTTGTCAGGCTGACGGCCCAGGGGGTGCGCGAGGCGGAGAACCTTGCCGCCATCAAAACGGAGCTGCGCAAAGCGGGTTTTGACACACCCCTCTGTGCCGATATACATTTCAATCCTGCGGCTGCGGAAGTGGCTGCACGGTTAGTTGAGAAGGTTCGCATCAATCCGGGGAACTATGCTGACAAAAGGGCTTCATTCATCAGGCAGGAACTCACCGACACAGAGTGGATGGCAGAGCTGGAGCGTACCAGGGAGCGTTTGCTGCCATTGATAAAAATATGCACTGAATACGGAACAGCAGTCCGGATAGGGGTGAATCACGGTTCACTCTCTGACCGCATCATGACCCGCTACGGCAATACCCCGGAGGGGATGGCCGTGTCAGCAATTGAGTTCCTGAAGATATTCCGCGGAGAAGGATTCCGCAGGATCGTTGTCTCGATGAAGTCATCAGATACTCTCACGATGGTTCTGGCCAACAGGCTGCTGGTGAAGATGATGGCTGACGAGGGGATGTTTTTCCCGGTTCACCTTGGCATTACCGAGGCCGGTGAGGGCGAAGACGGCCGGATAATCTCCGCTGCCGGCATCGGGACACTGCTGACTGAGGGGATAGGAGACACCATCAGGGTTTCGCTCTCTGAGCCGCCAGAGAACGAGATACCGGTGGCCCGTGCCATTATCCGGGCTGTTGCCGGTGAGGCAGGAAGGGTGAAGAACCCGCTTCCGCCGCTGGAGCAGATGAAGACAGGTGAGCTGTGGTTCCCGCAGGTATATACTGCCTTATCGGGAATTGTCCCTGAAGGATATACAGATGAATCGGGAGAAAGGTATTCCGGTAAACTTAAGAGAGCAAAAACGGATGAACTCCGGGTTCTGGCCGGGATGACTTTAAATAACAACCTGCTTGATATTGTTTTTGACTGTGATGACCCGGAGCAACTGGCCATTGAAGCTGCCGCGCTGACCGGAAGATTCTTTATCGCAAGGCACCCGTCCGGGCTCTGCATATCAAACAAGGGAACTGTTCATGGTGAGGCACTTCGCCGCCTGGCATTCTCAATACTTCAGGCCACGGAAGCAAGGATTACCCGCACCAGGTACATTTCCTGCCCCACCTGCGGCCGCACGAAATTCAACCTGCAGGAGGCGGTGCAGAAGGTGAAGGCGGCAACAGCCCACCTGACAGGAATGAAGATAGCCGTTATGGGATGCGTGGTCAACGGTCCGGGTGAGATGGCCGGAGCCGACTACGGATATGTCGGTGCCGCTGAAGGCAAGGTCCACATATACCGCGGCACAGAGGCTGTGCTAAAGAATATTCCGGAGGCAGAAGCACTTGACAAATTACTTGAACTGATCAGGAAGGATCAGACTGATTCCGCCAGCCGGTAGTCAAGCTGCCTCTTCTTCAGGTCAGCCTTCGCAACCTCAACAGTGATCTTGTCGCCCAGCATGTATACCTTTCCCGAGTTCCTTCCGCGGATGCAGTAGTTCACCTCGTCATACTCGAAGAAATCATCCTGCAGTTCCCTGATGGCAACCATCCCCTCGCACTGGTTCTCGATGATCTCAACATAGATGCCCCACTCGGTCACGCCCGAGATCACCCCTTCAAACACCTTCCCTATCTTGTCGCTCATGAACTCCACCTGCTTGTACTTGATTGAAGCGCGCTCAGCATCGGTTGCCAGCCTTTCCATCTTCGAGGAGTGTTCGCACAGTTTTGAGTACTTGTCCTTGTCACGCGGAGGCTGCTTTTCCAGGTATTTTGTCAGCAGACGGTGAACCATCATATCCGGGTAGCGTCGGATGGGTGAGGTGAAGTGGGTATAATGCCCGAAGGCGAGGCCGTAGTGGCCGATGTTATCTGTGGAATAAACTGCCTTGGCCATCGAGCGCAGGGCGAGGGTCTCGACGATATTCTGTTCCTTCTTCCCCGAGACTTCTTCCATCAGCTTGTTCATTGCAGCCGGGAGGCCCTTGACGTTATCCGTGTCAATCTCATAGCCGAATCTCTTTATGAAGTAGCTGAATGAGCTGAGTTTTTCAGGATCTGGTTTGTCATGGATACGGTAGACAAAGGTCTTTCCCTTCAGTTTCCTTCCGACAAATTCCGCAACCCTCTTGTTTGCAAGAAGCATGAACTCCTCTATCAGCTGGTTGGCAGTGCCGAACTCACGGAACAGTATGCCCAGGGGGACTCCCTTCTCGCTCAGGTT
>SBFZ01000087.1 GCA_006227095.1 Bacteroidota bacterium
ACCGCCAAATTGCGCAAGGTTGTCCGCCTTAACCTGAAGGATTATGGGGTTGGAGAAAGATTCTACACCTATACGCTGACAGGTACCGAAGGGGAGGATTTCTCAAGAAAGGTGTTTGTGAACGGGACCGGAGGCACCCTGGCAGCCGGAGGGCCACTCAATTATGAGGCGATTAAGGCAAACGCCGTGATCATCGGGGATGAAATAAGGATTGTTCTTCCCCCGCTTTCGGCAGTATACCTCCTGGTTGAACCGGGAACAAAGCAACTTGCAGTAAATAATGAGGTTACATCAGTCAGTCCGATCGTCTCATATGATACTGTCGTTGTGTGGCCCAACCCTTCACCAGGCAGCTTCACCCTCGAAAATCTGCCGGATAACGTCATGCGGGTAGAGATCAGTGACCTTCGCGGAAGCGTAGCCCTGAGAAAAGAGCCGGAAGAAGGTGCCCGGGAGATAGTGTTCTCTACCGGTCTCCCGCCTGGAATTTACCTCGCAACTATCATTGGAAAGAGCTATATTGTGACGAAGAAAATAATAATCAAATAAGCGGAAGAGATGAAGAAGAACCTGAAACTTTCTGGAATGATTCCGGTGGCTGCATGCATTTTCGCCATGATAATGCAATCATGTTCGAATGCCCCCTTCGAACGGACTGACGACGGAATGATAATCAGGCTGAATGGCAAGTCCGAATACCCCGGACAGGCTGTCCGTCTCAGAGTTATCAATGAACGGATAATAAGGGTCTCGGCTGTCCCTTCCGGTGAATTCCCGGAGACGGCAAGCCTGATGGCCGTCGCTCAGCCTGCCGGAAAAACGGAATTCACCATTGAGAAGGGAGAAGGTGATGTAACCCTGAGCACCTCAATGCTCAGTGCCGGGGTTTCACTGACTACCGGTGAAGTGAAGTTTACATCCAATGACGGAACGGTCTTTCTCTCGGAACAGGAGGGAGGCGGCCGGAGCTTCATGCCTGTCATGGCCATGAACGAGACAGGATACACTGTAAGACAACAATTCGGGTCAGATCCGGCTGAGGCAATCTACGGGCTGGGTGCGAACCAGACCTCGTTCATGAACCTCAGGGGAAAGGATGCAGATCTCTTCCAGTACAATACCCTTGCAGTGGTGCCATTTATAGTATCAAACCGCAACTATGGCATCCTGTGGGACAACAACTCCCGCACCAGATACGGTGACATCCGTGAATGGAGTGAGCTTTCATCACTCAGGCTCTATGACAGCCAGGGTGCTGAGGGAGGACTCACCGCAACATATGCAGACAGGAGAACAGGAAAAAAGGTCTTTACCACCAGGAATGAAAAGGAGGTAAGCTACCAGTTTATTCCTGACCTGGTAAAATTTCCTGAAGGATTTAACCTCGGTGACGGTAAGGTCACCTGGGAGGGAGAGATTGAATCAGACACCTCCGGGGTGCACAAGTTCATGTTCAGTTCGGCCGGTTATGCAAAGCTGTGGATAGACGGCCGGTTGCTCTTTGACCGCTGGCGCCAGTGCTGGAACGCCTCCGCAAACTATTTTTCAATGAAGATGGAGCAGGGCAGGCGTTATCCCGTAAAAATAGAATGGATCCCTGACGGAGGAGAGTCATACATTGCCATGAGGTTCCTCACCCCGCTTGATGAGGAAGAACAGCAGCGCATCTCATTCTGGTCTGAAGTGGCAGACCAGATTGATTACTATTTTATCAGCGGGGAAAGCATGGATGATGTCATCAGCGGTTACCGCACCGTTACCGGCAAGGCTCCCGTTATGCCGAAATGGGCAATGGGCTTCTGGCAGAGCAGGCAGAGATACACAAACCAGGAAGAGTTGCTGAACGTGGTCAGGGAGTACAGGAAGAGGAACATACCTTTTGACAATATTGTCCTCGACTGGCAGTACTGGCCCATAGACAAATGGGGAGATCACCAGTTTGATTCATCACGTTTCCCCGACCCTGACGGCATGATAAGAACCCTGCATGAAGATCTGAATGCCAGGATAATGATCTCAGTATGGCCCAAATATTATGTTGGCACTGAAAATTATGAAGCCATGAAGGCGAAGGGTTATCTCTACATGCGTAACATTGAGAAGGAACGCAAGGACTGGATCGGGTATCTCTCGACCTTTTATGATGCCTTCAATGCCGATGCGCGGAAAGCATTCTGGGATCAGATAAACGGGGCACTCTACAGCAAGGGTATAGATGCATGGTGGCTTGACGCCACAGAGCCGGATATCACATCAAACCTCCCCATGGATGAACGGAAGGCAATGATGAACCCCACTGCTCTCGGGTCTGCTGACCGGTACTTCAACGCCTATTCGCTGGTGCAGGCAGGCGGAGTATATGAAGGCCAGCGAGCCACCGACCCGGATAACAGGGTGTTTATCCTCACCCGCTCCGCCTTCGGTGGTCTGCAGCGCTACTCGGCAGCAAACTGGAGCGGTGATATTGCCGCCAGGTGGCATGACATGGCTGCTCAGATCCCGTGCGGACTCAACCTCTCCATGTCCGGAATACCATGGTGGACAATGGATATAGGAGGTTTCTCGGTTGAGAGCCGGTTCCATAATCCTTCCGCTGCTGACCTGGAGGAGTGGCGCGAGCTGATGACCCGGTGGCACCAGTTCGGTACGTTCGTTCCCCTGTTCAGGTCACATGGTGAATTCCCCTACAGGGAGATCTACAATACGGCTCCCGAGTCTCATCCTGCCTATAAATCGATGGTTTCATACAATAACCTGAGATACAGGCTTATGCCTTATATTTACTCGCTTGCGGGTCATGCCTGGCTTGATGACTATACCATAATGAGAGGACTCACTATGGACTTCAGTGTTGACACTGCCGTTTTTGATATTCCTGATCAGTATATGTTCGGGCCGTCACTCATGGTCTGCCCGGTGACTGAATACAGGGCAAGGTCCCGCAGTGTTTACCTTCCTGCCAAGTACGGCTGGTATGACATGCGCACAGGCAGGCATTTCAACGGAGGCACGGTGGCGGAAGCAGATGCTCCATATGAATGGATGCCCCTTTTCGTCAGGGAAGGTTCGGTGATACCAACCGGCCCGGAGATTCAGTAT
>SBFZ01000397.1 GCA_006227095.1 Bacteroidota bacterium
GGGTTGATCATCCACCCTTCGGTGCCATTAAATGTCTGGATTAATGTAAGACCCTGGAAAGTAGCCTCGAGGCGGACTTTCCCCGGTCTCTTTGAATACTGGATAAAGGGTATTTCAATACCACTCTGTATCATCAGCCCGGTTACCTTTTGCGAATTTACTTTCAGAAGGTTATCCTGTCCGGTAGCAGCAAAGTGCTCTTTCAGGACGTCATCCAGCGATTGTGAGATCATGGGACTGCCTGCCATCAGCAGCAGGGCCGGCAATAAAAGGACTATCTTTTTCATTGTTTCAGGGATTAGTTGGTTTTAAAAGGCAATTTATTCCATTTTCAGGGATTCACGTATGTGTCCGCAGAACTTTTATATAAATTTGGACAGTAACCGTGAGGATTACTGTTACAACTAACCCAGCCATAACCGGCCCTGAGCCCGGAGAGGCGGAACCTGACTTCAGATGAAAATACTTCCCGGGACAGACCCTTCAATCGTGAATGATGCATTATATGCTGTTCTTCCTGTAATGCTGACAATAGCCTGTTATTCTGTGTACTGGTTTATAGCTGTTTCAGGAAAGCTCAGGGAATCTATATCCGGTATTTTCAATTCCGGCCGGGCCGCCATCGTACAGGTCACGGTAAAAAGGGTCGCAGGATTTCTTCTGATGGGAGTTGTACCGGTTGCCGTCTGCCTACTGGTATTTGATGATTATTCCCTGGCAGATGCAGGACTCTGGTTTAATCGTGATAAAACCTGGTTCACGGTCATAAGCCTGGTATTGCTCTCACTGGTCATAATTCCAGTCATAGCCCATAATGCACGAAAACCTGAAATTCTTGCCCTGTATCCGGAAATACGGGCCTCGCGGTGGACCGGCAGCCTCCTGTTGGTTGAGATTGTCACCTGGGCACTTTACCTGTTTGGATATGAAGTGCTTTTCAGGGGCGTTCTGCTGTTCGGCCTTGCGAAGCCTCTGGGCCCGGTAGCTGCCACTGCTGTCAATGTCATATTGTATTCGGCGGCGCATATACCAAAAGGGAAGGGTGAGACCCTGGGGGCTATCCCGTTCGGAATGGTACTGTGCGTACTGACACTTGTTTCGGGGACAATCTGGATAGCTTTCATTGCCCATCTGGTCAATGCTGTCACATTGACTTTTACTGCCATAAAATACAATCCCGGAATGAGCTATGCCCATCGCGGGAAATAGTGTTTCAACCGCTTCAGGGATGGTCTGGCTGATCACTCCCCGTTTGGCAGTGAGTGCCTGATGAGATCACCTTTTATGTCTACTGCGAACCTGTTGAAGGGATCGAGTGCGCTGTCAATAAGGAGGGCAGCTTCGCCCCTCAGCAAAGGACGGTCCATATCGGGTTTGGTACCGCTGAATATTGATGCCATGGCTGCGGTCAGGGCTTCCTCCCTGACGGCAGTAATTCCACCGGCACCTGCCATACGGATCAGTTCAGTCAATTCCCCGGCTGATATTTTTGTGTCATTGAACGTATAACCATCAAGGGGCCAGAACTCCTTCATCCCCTCGAGCTCTGACAGCAGAACCGGGTCATACGCCCTGAACCATGTCTGGTTGGACCAGCCTGATGTTATTCCTTTACCTTTCATTATCCCGGTCGATCCGATGCGCTGAAGCGGTTTGAACCATGGGTGGGTTACATTCACGTCGAGATAGGGGAGGAGATAACCCCCGCCATCAAGCAGGGCATTCTGAACGTCACGCACCGGGACATCTGAAACCCCTCTGTCATTAATCACTGCCAGGGCTGCCAGTGCACCTGCAGCCTGACCGATCTGAAGTACAACCGGCTGTAACCTGGTTGTTCCGTTTACAAGGTTTGTAACCGATATGGACTTTTCAGCCACAATCAGGCCTTCTGTCTCAGCCGGGATAAGTGTACCAAGCGGTAGCCCGTAGGATGGAACAGGCCGGAACCTGAGGTCAGGCAAGGATTCAGGACCGGAATATGCCGAATGATGATGGTCAACGGGGTAGTCTCCCACGGCAACAGAGGTCCGGTATAGTTTCTCAGGCTGGTTATACGGATCTGAAATATGGTTGAGGGTAAACCTTACCTTGCCCCTGATCCTTCTCGATTCGCGGTAGTAGGGGATGAAGGGTAATCTGTCAGGAGTAGGGAACTCGTCATCGGCAAGCGCAAGGGTGTTGCAGCCCAGTTCATGTTTTATGAAATATACGAAACAGAGGGTTTTCTGTTTTGCCTGGTTGATCGCATCCTGCCTAGCCTTGCTGTCCATCTCAACCAGGTTGACGTAGTAATCATTTCCGGAAAGGGGCCAGTTTATCATGTATTTATTTCCCGGCAGCCGGCCGTATGCAAGCATTTTGTCACATGACCACCTGGCTGCTGAAGAATCACCCCCGGAAGACTCACTCCCGGAAGACCCGTCCCCGGCAGACTCACCCGCGTCAGACTCACCTCCGGCGGATCCACCCGTGGCAGATCCGGGTCCGGCACAGAGGGGGTTGATGCAAGCACAGGAAAAGAGTGTACTGTCATATCCTTCAGGTCTTTCCATCGGCACTTCAGTGCCGTAATCCTTGAGGATTGCAACATATGTCAGATCCTGGATGATATCATTTCCCTTTTCAGGTGCTATTTCTTCACCTGTATCATGCCGTGAGTCCATACCAAGGTCATATTCCACCCCGCACATGGCAGCAATATCACCAAGTTCAGTGGCGTCGATAAGGATTTTTGCATAATATCTCACCTGCCGGTCTCCCCTTGAGACAGTGATTCTCCACTTATCCCTGATCCTTTTAACCCTGGTGACAGTGGCATTGCCTGCCACCTCCAGGCCGGGCTCGGCCTCTGCCATTGCTGTGAAGATTTGATTGCCAGCAGAGGGTTCAAACAGGATATTGCTGACCCACCCGGTACGTAGCAATGAATCTCCTCCGTACCGGGCCTCAAGGGCCGCCCTGAATTCTCCCCAGATACCCCCGGGCAGATTATAGTTGCCGTCAGTTGCACTGACCCCTGCGCTGGTAAGCATCCCGCCAAGCCATTCATGCTCTCCGATGATAACTGTGCTGACACCCATGCGGGCAGCCTGGAT
>SBFZ01000289.1 GCA_006227095.1 Bacteroidota bacterium
CATCTCTCCCAGATGGTTGTTGCCCCCATTGTGACAGGATATAGCCATGAGGGGTACCTTTTACGAAGCAGAAGATCATAGCCTATGTCGGTATGGCCGAAGCGTGACAGCACATGGCACAGGTAGGGGGTACCCAGGAATCCCGTGGTCAGGTGTCCGTAGCTTTTGACATTGGCCACCAGCCGGTCAGCGGCCTGGCCCCTAAGCTCCTCAGGCAGCATATCGAAGTTAAGCGCCAGGACGTATGCGGTCTGTGTTCCGGACACAAGGCGTCCGCCAGGAGTCACATATTCCTTCATGAAGGCATCCCTGATGCGCCCGAGCAGTTTACCGTACGAGTCCGCATCATCTGTCTTTCCCAGCACTTGTGCGGCATTTACAAGCAATTGCACCGAGTGGGCGTAGAAGCACTGGGCAATCAGATACCGGTCAGTGACAGCTGCCATCCCGCTGTTGTCATCGTCAGGCCTGTAGAAGAGCCAGTCGCCGTAATGGAATCCCGTGTTCCACAGATCATCAACGGCCGTGCGTCTGATACTCTCAACATATGCCTTCATCGAGCCATACTGCTGTTCAAGCAGCTGCCTGTCTCCATAGACCAGGTACATATTCCACGGCGCTATTGTTGCCACATCGGACCAGCCGGTGCTGTTTACCGAACCGGGTCCAAGAATATTTGGCACCACGTGTGGCACCCTGCCTTCAACCTGGTCTGCTTCCAGGTCTTTCAGCCATTTGGCAAAGAAGCTGTTGACATTCATGTTGAAGGCTGCGGTGCGCGAGAAAGCCTGTGCATCACCGGTCCATCCGAGCCTCTCGTCCCGTTGCGGACAGTCAGTGGGTACATCCAGGAAGTTACCTTTCTGGCCCCACTGTATGTTGTGCTGCAACCTGTTTATCAGGCTGTCAGAGGTGGTGAATGATCCTGTTGGTTTCATTGCTGAATAGAGAGCAACCGCGGTAAAGTCCTCAGGTCTGAGCTTGCCCGGGTACCCTTCAACCTTCAGGTACCTGAATCCGTGCCAGGTAAAACGGGGCTCGAAAAACTCCTCCCCGACCCCCTTCAGGACATATATATCCAGGGCTTTTGCCGACCGCAGGTTGGCGGTATAAAAGTTACCATCCCGGTCAAGCACCTCGGCATGTGAAAGGATGACACTGTCTCCGGCATTTCCCCGCACCCTCATCTGAACCCACCCGACCAGGTTCTGGCCGAAGTCGATTACCTGGTCTCCTGCCGGTGTCTGGAAAATTTTGACTGGCACGAAGGTCTCGTGTTTTTTTACCGGCTCATTCTGTGTGGCTGTCAGTACGTCGAAGTCATGCATTGCTACCTTCACACCGTCCCAGCCGCTTTCATCGTATCCGGGGATTGTCCAGCCCTTTTTCTCCAGCCTGGCGTCATAAATTTCCCCGTGATAGATCTCAGAGTAGCGTACTGCTCCGGTGGATGATTTCCATGAGCCGTCAGAGATTATGCTCTGGGTTGACCCGTCTGACAGGGTGATATCAATCTGGCACAGGAGAGCAATATCACTGCCGTAAAAGTTGACACTGTTCCTGAATCCTATATTGCCACGGTACCATCCGCTGCCAAGCATCACCCCGATGGCATTGCGGCCGTTTCTGACAAGGGGTGTCACATCATATGCCTGGTATTGCAGCCGTTTGCCGTAAGAGGTCCAGCCGGGGGTGAGGAAGGCATCTCCTATGCGCTTCCCGTTGAGCTCTGCCTCGTAAATGCCATGTGCGGTAATATATGCAGTGGCCCGGGCAATCTTCCCGTTTACCGTAAACTCTTTTCTCATCATCGGACTCGGTCTCATCACACTGTCTTCGGCGTAGCCGGGCTCAATCCATGATGCCTTCCACCCGTTTCTGTCCATCAAACCGGTACGGAATTTTGCCGTCGGGCTCCAGGCGGACCTTTTCCCCCGGTTATCCCACACCCTGACCTGCCAGGTGTAATCGGTACCTGATTTAAGGGCATCGCCTGCATAGACAATATGAACTGACTGGCCTGAATTTACCCTGCCGGTATTCCAGACGGGTTTTGTGCCTTCTGAAATCCTGAGTTCATATGCCGCCTGGGAGGTATTCCTTATGTCAGACAGAAGCTGCCACGAGAAACGCGGGTGAGCAGCATCAATGCCAACGGGATCCGTCATGTTTTCAGTCAGCAGGCCGGTGACTGCAACCTGTGCCGGCAGAACCAGGCAGAGCATCAGCAGTACGGGTGAAAGGACAAATTTCTTTTTCATGATTCAGTCATTATCGATGATTGCCTTGAGTCCCAGGTAGACAGGCGGAAGAGTCCTCCCAACCGCATTTTCGTATATTGTAATGGCCGCGCCGAGTGCGGTGGAATTCTCCACCTGGCTGGCATAGACCCTTTTATCGGGAAGCCGTGCAGCCAGTATCCGCACAAAGGTGTCATTCCTTGCAAAACCGCCGGTGACGTATACTATTTCGGTCTTATCGTCGGCGGGAATGATGAGTCTCCAGGATTCCATGCAGACATCCACGAGATCACATATCATCTGATGATAGGCATCAGCATATGTAAGGAAATGAGTCAGGCCGGCCTGCTCGTCAACGTATCCGGGGGGTATCCCGTGACGGAAGAAAATGCGTCCGTGCCTTGAGGCAAATAGCTTTCTGATCTTTTTGCTCTTGATCTTTATGGTCTTGTACAGTTCGCCGGTGACCCCGAAATGATCATCAAGCCTGGCGACATTCATATCATGGATATGTCCGAGAAAAATTCGCGAGGCTTTTACCTGCTGACTGTCAATGCTCATGTAGCAGAGGGTGTCACTGCGAAGCTGGTCTGCTGTCAGGGGTTCACTGTTGAATGGATTCATGAAGATGCACCAGGTGCCTGTGGAGACGAGGATAAAAGGTCTGTCAGTACTCTTCAGGTAGGGCACAAGCGAGGCAGAGCTGTCGTGTATGCCTATGCCGGTTCTGACTGTCCGGCCCTCAATGCTGACATCAAAAACACCCGATGGTGACACGGGTTCAGGCAGTTCGATTTTTTCAGCCTTGAGCCAGGGATGGTATTGCATTCTTTCGAAATCCCATAATGCCGTATGGCA
>SBFZ01000384.1 GCA_006227095.1 Bacteroidota bacterium
TATGTCCTCAAGATGGACATATGCATAACAACTCCTGCTCCGGGTGTTGAAGCCGGTATATGCCTCAAGGGCTGGACTACGGCACCATACCTTGGCAATATCTTCCAGACCTCAACCGGCGGCAACTGGGTCACAATGACCTTTGACGTGCTTACAGCAGGTATGTCAATAGACGGAACCGGCGACTGGGGTATCTGGATAAACGGATCTGCATATGACCTGAGAGGAGTAATGATTGATAATTTGCGGTTTGATCCCAAATGAGGTAGATTGACAGGATCTGCCTTTTAATCAGAACAAAGGGTATCTCGCAATATATCCATAATTGAGATACCCTTTGTATTTTTACAACTTACTGACAGTTTTGAAAAAATGATCCGCACAATAATATTCGCTCTTTCCCTGCTGCTGTCCATGATTACAGTGACTGCCCAGGGAACCAGGTATGAGGCCGAGAACGGAACACTTACCGGCACCTATGCTGAATCTTTAACCGGAGGATTCTCAGGCACCGGCTATGTTAACGGTTTCGATAATGACGGAGACATGGTGACTGTGACATTCACCCTTGCCCAGGCAGGCAATTACAACATTTTTATCGGCTACGCCGGCCCTTACGGAGACAAGAAGAATATTCTCAGCATCAACGGCAACAACACCGAAATGTCATTCCCATACTCCCTTACCTTCAGGGAGGCAGCCTTCGGCAAAGCCTGGCTCAGGGAGGGTAGCAACACCCTCTCCGTAATCAAGAGCTGGGGTTGGTTTCTGCTTGATTATTTCCGGATTGAACCCAGTACTGATCCTGAGATTACAGTAAGCATACCCTACAGCCTTTCAACTCCGTCTCCGCATTTGGAGACAAGGAGGTTGTGGAGCTACCTGCTCGACAGTTTCACGAAAAAGATCCATTCCGGTGCAATGAGCCTGAATGCGAAGGAGGAGGCTGAGTGGCTGTTTTCACAGACAGGCAAATACCCGGCACTCATTGGACTTGACTTCATGAACCATACCCGCAACTACAGCTGGTTCGACAAATCAGTACTTGTCACAGAGGCCGGGAACTGGTATAACCAGAACGGACTTGTGACGATCTGCTGGCACTGGAGGGATCCCCTGCGTACCACGGAGGAGTTCTATACTTCGAATACAACGTTTGACGTATCAAAGATCGATATCACGACCTCACCCGAATACCAGGCAATGGTGGCTGATATCGATATTGTTGCCGGTTACCTCAAGCAGCTTGATAATGAGAAGATACCGGTACTGTTCAGGCCCCTTCACGAGGCATCCGGAGGCTGGTTCTGGTGGGGTGCCAAAGGCCCCGGACCCTGTAAAACCCTCTGGCGGCTGATGTATGACCGGCTTGTCAACTATCATAGACTGAAGAATCTTATCTGGGTATGGACAACTGATGCGGCAGCAGATAACCTTGACTGGTATCCGGGCGACGAATATGTTGATATCCTGGGTGCGGACATTTATGCTTCAAACGGTGATTTCAGCTCACAGATCCTTACCTATAATGCCATCAGGGATAAGTTTCAGGGAAAAAAGCTGATCACCCTGAGTGAGAACGGTCCTGTCCCTGATCCGGATATCCTTGTTGCCGACAGGGCATACTGGTCGTGGTTCATGCCATGGTGGGGCTATTTCATCCGTGATGGCATCGTCAATCCTCTTTCGCACTGGCAGAAGGTAATGAACCACAGTTATGTGATAACCCTTGACGAGATGCCTGACCTTAAAAACTACCCTGTCAGTGATGAGCCTGACTACAGCGCATGGCCCCAGGGATTCTTCATGGCCGGATGGCAGCCGCAGACAGCCGTTGTCCCGGACTACACCGATGTGCAGGCAGTTACTGATCCCGTTACCGTGGCTGTCACCGTTGACTGCGCTGACACTGTCACAAAAGTATCACCGTATCTCTTTGGTGACAATGCCAACCTCTGGACAGGAACCATGTCAGACAACACCACCCTGATGAAAAATATGGCTAACCGCAGGATGGGTGTCCTTCGCGGACCCGGTGGAAGCATATCGGATGTCTTCTTCTGGAACCGGAGCACGAAACCCTCTGATGTGCCGTCAGCCCTCGTGACAGACCCGTCGAACACCACATGGCCGTGGTATGGCCAGAGGGCCGAAAGCTGGACAATGCATGTCGATTCGTTATACAGCATACTCAGCAAAACAGGTGTCACCGGGATGATAACTGTGAATTACGGTTATGCCAGGTACGGCACCAGTACCAATCCGGTTGCCCAGGCTGCACACCTGGCAGCAGACTGGGTACGGTATGACAACGGCAGGACAAAGTTCTGGGAGATAGGCAACGAGGTGTTTGGCAGCTGGGAGGCAGGATACAGGATTGACAGGTCACTGAACAAGGATGGCCAGCCAGAGTATATCACCCCCCAGCTTTACGGTCAGCACTGCAGGGTCTTTATAGACTCGATGAAGGCGGCAGCGGCAGAGACCGGTCATGAGATAAAAATAGGTGTGGTGATGGTGGAGGCGGCCTCAACCCATGCCTCATGGAACACTGCCGTAGCCTCGCGGGTGGGTGACATTGCTGACTTCTATGTGGTACACAGTTATTACACTCCGTGGAACAGCAACTCTGATGTGGCAACTGTACTCAATTCCTACAGCCACACCGAGGGATACAGAACCTATGTGAGAAACACGGTGACAGATGCCGGTATGCCGGAACTTCCGGTGGCCCTGACAGAATACAATATCTTTGCCGTGGGGTCCAACCAGCCTGTCTCCCACGCCAACGGCATGCATGCCGTGCTGGTTACGGGCGAGCTGATGAGGTCAGGCTTCGGGGCAGCCTGCCGCTGGGATCTTGCCAACGGATGGGATAACGGGAATGACCACGGAATGTTCTCATACAACGAGCCGTTCATACCCAATTACACCCCTCACCCGGCGTTCTACCACCTCTACTACATGCGCAGGCATACGGGTGACGTTCTGCTGAAGTCAGCTGTAACCGGTGCCCCCGGAGTGGTGATCACCGCAACGGCCTTCAGTTCGGGTCACCTGGGTGCTTCACTGGTGAATACCGCCAAAGTACGCA
>SBFZ01000070.1 GCA_006227095.1 Bacteroidota bacterium
TTTACACCAAGAAGTGAGAGTTCACTGTTGAGTGCGCGCAGTTTCTCCTTGTCTTCTGGTGAGAGTCCGATACCACTTCTGATAAATCCAAGATACTCATCTTCGAGAAGCTTGCTCTCTTCCGGAGTAAGGTCGAACTTCTCACGGTTTTCGTACACCGATTTTACCCTCTCAAAGAGTTTTTCATTTAAAGCTATGTCATCCCTGTGTTTTGAGAAGAGGGGAGACATCTCCCTCTGGAGGGCCTGTATCGAGTCATTTGTGTTGGCTCCGCTGAGCGGACCCAACGCACGCTGGACCTTCGTCAGCAGTTTGCCGGTGAACTGAAGTGCCCTGATGGTATTGTCAAAGGTGGGCTCATCTGTATTGTTGATGATGGCATTGACCTCTGCCATCTCCTCCTCCATACCTTTAAGGTAGGCAGGTTTGAAATGTTCAAATTTGATTTCGTCAAACGGAGGCACCTCAAACGGGGTGTCCCAGTCACAGTAAAAGGGATTCTCGCAGCTCTCCTGCTTGCAGGAGAAAGCCCCGAGCGATGCAATTAAAAGCATGATGAGTACTTTTTTCATATTGGTTGGTGTTTGGGTTTGAATGGCTAAAAATATGTATTAATGGGTTAAAATACAATGTCAGGGAAGGTAAATCATCTGTTATGCAGCAGTGAACCCTTTAGGTCACCAGAGCACTGCGGGGTTTTTGACTTCTGAAGGTAAATTGAAACCAGGGGGACTTCTGGCATGTGCCGGTCATCTGTCGCCTGCAGCCATATGACTTCTGCCGCTGGTTAGACTTCTGCCGTTCATCTGATCACTGCCGCTCATGAGGCGCCTGCGGTTCTGTTTACTTCGGCAGGTTATTAACTGAATTCAATCAGCGGATCTCCCTTGCTGATCCTGTCGCCGCTTTTGACCAGGATCTGCCTGACAGTTCCGTCACGGTCAGCCAGTACTTCCCTGTACCTCTTGTCTATCATCAGGTACATCAGTATATCACCTTTCTTAACCTCGTCACCCACATTGAGAAGTTCCTCATCAGGCCAGAAGGTTGCCGTTGCCCCTGAATAAAGCAAGGCAATTCCGTGATCAGGGGAATTGAGCAGTTTTCTTGGTGCGGCCTTGGCCGGGGCTCCTTTTGACTGTTCCGCATGTTTATCATCTATCTCCTTCAGGAAACGTTTCTTTGCCACCCCGCTTTTATAATCTCGGTATTGCCTGTCATGCATTGCCAGCTCAAACAGTTCCTCTTCATCCGGACCGACAGGCCAGCCGTTATCCTCCATCTCCTTCCTGTAACCGTCAAGTGCGTCAGGGTAGTTGTCCTGCGGATTGCCTTCATAAAACTCCTTTCCTTCCCTTGCGGCCAGTTCAACCAGCTCCGGGGCCAGCGGGCCCGGCAGTTTCCCCGCGCGGCCTAGGAGCATATCCCATGTATTGGGATCAATCATGGCGAATCGTTCCTTGCCGTTTACCAGCGAGACGATGTTCATCAGGGCCACGTTCTTTACATACTGGCTGAAGGGTGTCACAAGTGGCGGGTAACCCATCATCGGCCAGATATGCTCCACCTCCCTGAAGAGCCATACAACCAGCTCGTCTTCGGTCATCTCAGGTTTGTTCTTGGCCTTCAGGGCAGCGTTGATCCCCTGGTGCACACCTTTCAGGTCTGCCATCATGCTTCCCATCATTCCGCCCGGAAGACCTGATCCTATAAGCAATGAGGTCATCTGCCTGTTGCGCGGGTCAATGAAATATCCCAGGAAGTCGTCAATGAACTCCTGGGTGAGCGACCGTACCTTCATATAGGCATCCATGTTTATCTCAGGCACCTCAAACCCGGCATCCTGCATGACGGCATGTACCGCTATCAGGTCAGGGTGTACCATTCCCCAGCTCAGAGGCTCCATGGCCACATCGAGATAATCGGCACCTGCCCTTGCCACCTCCAGCATTGATGCAACAGACATGCCCGGTCCGCTGTGACCGTGATACTGCACGATAATTCCAGGGTATTTCTTCTTGATTCTTCGTACGAGTTCTCCCAGCGAGGCCGGCCTGCCCACACCTGCCATATCCTTGAGGCAAATTTCGTCAGCACCGTATTCCACAACCCGGTCAACGACACCCATGAAATAATCTACCGTGTGTACAGGTGAATGTGTGATTGAAAGGGCAGCCTGGGATATCATCCCGGCCTCACGCGCATATTTCACGGAGAGTTCAAGGTTACGGTGGTCGTTCAGACCGCAGAATGAGCGGGCTATATCCACCCCCTGGGCTTTCTTGACCTTGAACATCAGCTTTCTTACATCGGCAGGAACAGGATACATCCTTATCCCGTTCAGTGACCTCTCAAGCATGTGTGTCTGTATGCCCGCGCTGTTGAAAGGCTTCAACCACTCCCTGACTGCCGTATTTGGATTTTCTCCGTAAAGCAGTTGTACCTGTTCAAATGCACCTCCGTTGGTCTCAATACGGTCAAAGCAACCCATCTCCACTATATGCGGAGCCACCGCCGTCAACTGTTCAGCCCTCGGCTGGTACTTGCCTGAGGATTGCCACATGTCACGGTATAGGAGACTGAATCTTATCTTCTTTTTCATAGTCTTCTGGTCTGTATGCAACTTCCCTGAAGAGGTGTTGCAATGCAGGGTCAAAGATAATCTGCTTTAAATTATCAAAGTTGATAATTGTCACAGATACAAAAAGAAGAAAGTTACAATCAAAGGTGCTGTCACCTGATCAATGCCGGTATCTTAAGAATTTTACATAAAAAGAAAGAAGGTGCTTGTGCAAGCACCCTCTTATCAACCTAAACCTGATCGTAGACAGGCCGGACGGCCTGATTTTGGAAGGAAAAATTCTTTCTGCCCGTGCTAATTCTTGATAAGCTCCGGGAAATAGGATGCAATCAGTACTGTTGCATCAAAATCCTGTGTCTGCCCCTGGGCAATGACCTTCTGATGGAAGTAATCACTCCTGTCAAGCTTTTCGTCGCAGGTGGAGAGACCGTTCTTGCTGTACTTGCCGTCAAGCTTCTTGACGCCGAAGAACTGACCGTCACATGTGTACATCACCGAAAGCTCATCGGAGA
>SBFZ01000398.1 GCA_006227095.1 Bacteroidota bacterium
ATGATCCGCTATGCTGATATCACCGAACTGCAGGAGCCCGTTATAAAGGGTGAATGAGAGACCCCGGCACATTATTCTGATCCTGGAATCGCGGGAGAAGGTGTTGTTCCCGGTGACAGTAAGACAGATGCCCGCAGTGGAGTCCTGAATATATGCCACAAATGAAGGTATATTGCCAAGCTCCGGGGTTAGGGTGATAATCCCCTCTATATATACATTGGTGTCAACGGTAACCTTGCCCTGATCATGCATTGTACGAAGCTGTTCGATGGAGATACGGTCAACCTTCGGTTCCGGAGGAGGCACCGGTTCTCTGCTGCAGGAGGATGCAATGAATATTGATAGTGCAATTAAAAGCCCAAGATTTCTCCTTTTTGTCATTTCGTGTAAGTATTATCTGGCTGCCGAAACAGTTATGTTGTCAATGCGGTATGATGTACTTTCCGTATTGCTTCCGGTGTATCTGAACGCAATCACTGCTGATTTGCCGGCGGCTACCGGCAGGGTCACATTGCCTGAGCTGATGAATGTGTGATCAGGATCTGACTGCTGTGCAAGGACTGCATTTAGCGGAGTCCATGTAGCAGTGGAAATATTGTTTCCTGTATAATCAGTTGACACCAGAACCTCCATCGGCATGTTTGTGCCGGTGTGTGCCCAATAGGCTTTGGCTGTCTGGAAGGTAAGCACCTTCTGTGAAGAGATGTTTACCGGCCTGGTTATTAACCAGGTCACCATTGAAGTCAGGTTGGAGTTATAGGCTGTTGCCTGGGCATAGCTGTTGCCACTGAAAACCTTGGCCAGCCATATTCGTCCACCCACAGTGGCAAGGTTCTGCCAGCCGCTTATGTAAATATCATCATTGTCACCGAAACTTTCGAAATCCTCGCTCAGTGTCTCAACCGGTGTGCCCAGCGGCTGGTCTACTATTCCGCACCTGGTACCTGTCATATCCACCTCACTGAAATCACGCACCAGGAACTGGTAGGTTCCGTTGAAAATTGTAACTATTCCGGTAATAGAACCGTTCCCCGATGGGAGTATTTCACCGGCAGCGGATGAGTATCCGCTGGTACGGACAATAATGGTCTTGCTGTCACAATCTTCCAGTGTCCTGTTCTCAGTCACCATGTCAACTGCATTGGCCCATGTCAGCCCGGTCATGGCATCGGTGAACTGAACGCCGGCAAGTCTTACCAGCCTGCCCAGGTAGGCAGTACTCTTTGCCTGTGTGACAGTTACTTCGGCCGGAGTGGTGGGGTTTCCAATGGAGAGTTTGAGGCACTGCCTGTCCATATTCATTCCTCCGACACGTATGGTGCCGTCATCCTGGTAGTAGGGTGTTCCGCCCAGTTGCCAGAAGTTGCCGTAATCACCAAGCCAGAGCCCTTTCAGGTTGACAATGACCGAATCACCGATATAGAGTCCGCTGTTGGCCTCAAACAGGAGACGCAGTCCGCCGGTGGCATCTTCAATGAAAGCTTCCTTGTAAAAATTGCCGTCTTTCTTGTCGCTGGCAGTGATGATTCCCTTCAGTGACCAGTTGTTCTCAATCTCAACGGGGTGCCGCTGGGTATAGTCTGTTATGGCCAGCTGATCAGCATAGAGGGCTTTCACCTGCTGTACCGTTACTGTCTCGCCGGGGATGAATTCCTCAACAGGAGGAGGGGTCTCGTTATTGTCGGTGCAAGAAATGGCCATAACCATTCCGGCAAACAATGCTATTATGCTGTATATCTGTCTTATGCTTCTCATGATCTGTTCCTCCTTCATTTTAATACCTGATGCTTAGATTGATGAAGTAGTTGAAGCCATTGGCGTAATATACCCTTGGCTGGAACAGCTCTGGTCTTGCCGGGTCAAAGCGGTACTGCTCATAGCCGCCGGTGACCATGTTCCTGTTGTTAAGGACATTGCTCATGTTTGCACTCAATGTAATATACAGATCATCAAGCCGCCATGATTTACCGACGAAGATATCAACCAGGAAGCCGGGGTCAGCTTTTTGCTGGTAGTCCCAGTACGGGTAGTACCCGCTCTCATCTTTTGTGCGTGTGACAGGGTTGAAGTCGAGCCAGATGTTGTCATAGTAGCTGCCGGTGATACCCGCCCACCAGAACCTTGATGAGTTGTATTCAACTCCCAGTGCCAGAGCTGTCTGAGGCGTGCCGCTCTGGCGGAAGTACTGTATCCAGACCTCCTCATTGCTCAGTACCTGGCTGTTATTGTCCTGGGTGATTGTGATGTCCGGGTTGGATATCCAGAGATACTGACCCACTGAGGCCACTGCATTTACCGTAAGTTCTGAAGTGAGGTTTACTTCAGCCCCTGCCTCAACACCATAATTCTCCTTGTCAATTCCGGTCATGGCGTAGTTTACAAGAGTCCTCCACTCATCGTGATAGAAGCTTGTTACCTCAGTCTGATTCATGAACCTGGTATAATAGGCAGTCAATCTGCCGGTTACAACAGGAGATCTGAGCACATAGCTCAGGTCACCCGATAGAATCATCTCCTCACGAAGATCCGGCGTCAGCGTATTTCGTGTACGTGGTGAGAGGAAACTGTTTCTGAAGAGGGGCGGGTTGGTAGTCACCAGGGTATTGAACAGGAGCATATGTCTTCCGGTGAAACGATAATCACCTCCGAATTTGATACCCCATGTTGGAAAGTCCAGTCGTTCGGATTTGCCAAAGGAATTGTCAGGGAAGAGGCCCTTTCGCATGAGGCCTTCGCGCCACATCGCTGTATATCTTGCGTGGGCACTGAGATAGAGACTGAACCGGTTGCCGGTGTAGGTCCCTGTTCCCCAGAGGGTGGCCCCGCGCTGAAAGGCATAATAGTTGTTTCCGAAAATTTCTCCCTCAGTCACGGCATTGTCCGGATTGTTCAGGTCGTTCTGGAAGGCGTCAGGGTCATTGGGATAGTCTCTTTCTGCAAACTGGTCCACATCAAGCCAGTAGTCACCTCCAAGGAGGTCACTGATGGCATTGAAATTGTGACCTCTGTAAATATCCACCAGCAATCCTCCCGTAAGATTCAGACCTGTTGAGATATCCCACGATGCCCTGGTGTTGAACTGAAACTG
>SBFZ01000094.1 GCA_006227095.1 Bacteroidota bacterium
ATATCGCAACCGCCAACCCTTATGAAGTAAGCTGCCCTGCCTGTATTGACACCTTCACCCTGGACAGAATAAAACTCTTCCACCAGCGGAAGCATATGTCCACCCTTTTCCTTATCCATTGCTTTCATTTCCTCTTTTTGTCAAGAGAGTGAAGTCTGATGAAATCATCCTGTAGTTTGTCTACTTGCCGATTGCGAGGGCTGTACCTCTATCCTCAGTTCTTCCCAAACAGCATCACGCTCTCCCGCTCTTCTGCTTTCTCAGCCCACACTGCAGGTATGATACTCCATTCTCCTTCCTCAACCGGGGTTATTGTGCCTTTTTTCCTTATCCATTCAGTCATGTAATATCTGAGATCCCTGTCGGTAGCCGAAATTATCCTCTTATCAAGCCCGGTTGCCGTTATTCCGGCAGCAGGGAAGTGTCCTCCCCCTCCGCTGGCCCGGTATGAATTGACCGCAACGGCATACTCCGCACTGTAACTGAACGGAGTTCCGTCACTTAATGCAGTTATATCCACCATTGCGCCCCGGGGCTTGCTTACGTCAACAGTATACCTGATACCAAGGGCTGAGTCGAAATTATAGGAAGGATTCTGTAGCCTGGCTGTTCCATTTACCATCACAGGAGCTCCGTCGTCATCAAGCCTGTATCTGAGCATAAGGTCACTGCTATTTTTCATGGTCTGAAACCACTGTCCTGCTGCATGCTCGAGATGCCTGTCTATCTCTCCTCCGGTCATCCTTACTGTGTAGAGGAAGTTTTCAAACCTGTAGAGGCGGTACATATCCCGAATGCGGAGATCACCCTCTTCAATCTTCTGATCAAAGGAAAGGGGTGCAGCAAGCGAAATCTGAGCACCTGAAATACCCAGCTGCACCTGGTGAATAAGGTCAACGAAAGCCGACGGCCCGAAGAAGGCATCCCTGGTGGTTGCAGTGGCAGTGGAGCGGCCAATGATCTCTGATGTATACTCATCAAGCCGTTTTGAGACCTCACTGTACCTCTCCAGGAAAGCAGCAGATTCCGGAAGGGTATTCATCCGGATCAGCTTTCCGCTCAGTTCAGGTAGAACGGTGCCGTCATCCTCCCTCCTCATGGTGACGGTGACATTCATCAGGGCATCCGCCCGGCTGCCTCCGTCAAGTACCAGTACCTTCTCCCCGGCACTGTTGGTGACCTCCCTGACATCCTGCCTGTGATCATGACCACAGAATATGACGTCAAAACCTGGCACATTCACAGCTACTGAAAGTGTGCTGTTCTCATCATCACCCGGGTCCCTTTCATCACCCATTCCTGAATGGAAAAGCCCAATTACCAGGTCCGGTTCTTCAGCCAGCATTGCAGGCATCCATTTCCTGGCAGTTGAAACCATGTTCTCAAACCTGATTCCACTGTACAGTGATTCAGGCAGCCATTTGGGGACAGACGGGGTGATGAGACCAAATACAACCAGCCTGAACCCCTTTTTCTGTATTACCGTATATGGCTCAAAATATGGCTCCCCCGTGCTGATATCAATTGCGTTTGCTGCAAGCATGGGAAATTTATATTCGCGCCTTACCCTGTCATAGACAGGATGGCCGGCTTCAATGTCATGGTTCCCTGCGGATGCTGCATCATAACCCAGGTAATTAAGTATATCGGCTATGATATGTGTGGTTGTTGTATCGATAAAGTTATAATAGTATGCGAGCGGGTCACCCTGGAGTATGTCGCCATTGTCAAGCAGGACAATATTCCTGTTTCCCTTTGATTCCACAACTGAAGCCAGGTTTGCCAGCGACCGGTCAGTGGCTGTTCCTTCCGTATTGTCAAAGGGAAGAAGCATACCGTGCAGGTCAGTGGTGGCGTAGATCTCAAGGGGACTCCCGGTTCTTCCGCAAGAAACGCCGAAGAGGACTGCCAGTATTGTAATAATTAAAGATCGTATTGATTTCATACTGCTATCATTCATTTTGTTGCGTCAGAAGGCACTCCTATGCGGTTGCTGCCGTTTTTCATCCTTGTAAGAACAAACTGGTCAGCCACAGAACCGGAAGCGTCATATGCCCTGAATAACAGTTTGTCTCCTTCAATTGTTATGGCCTGCCACATCTGGGTGTTCGCAAATCCGGTCTTCCACCAGGGCTCGGCATCCTGTCTGTACATCTTTTGACCGCTTACTGAAACGACGTAAACGGTGCCGGCCATGTTACCCTTCCTCTTTATTCCTTCAGGGAAGGCCATACCTCTCGCATAGGTATGATCATGCCCGTTGATCACCAGGTCGACCCCGTATCTGTCAACAAGCGGTTTAAGGTTCTCCCTTACAACCTTGTTGTCTCTCCTGGCTGCCGTTGAAAAAAACGGGTGATGGAATGCCATGATGGTCCACCGGCAGGGATTGTTCCTGAGGAGCCCTTCGACCCATTCAGCCAGGCTGCGGGCGACATCCTCATTTCTGATCATTTCATCTGAGCTTATAATAATAAATCGTACTCCCTGATAATCAAAGCTATATGTTGTTTCTTCCAGCCCGGCAGGGCCATTCTGAGGAAGTGTGAACCCGGCTCTCCAGTACCTGTTCAGGTCACGTTTCTGCCTTACCTGCGGATCATAAAATTCATGATTGCCGGGCGTTGCCACCACCGGCACCTCCGAGACGATGAAACCTGCAGCCCTGTGCCAGTCGCCCCATTCATCGTCATGCAATACGGCAGAAGAGCCTCCGTCAACAAGATCCCCGGTAAACACAAGAAATGAAGCGTCAGGAGTTGAACGGTATGCCTGCCTGATTATCCTTGCATATGACGAAATGGGGCCCTGGGAATCTCCCAGCCAGAGAAATGTAAAAGGAGCATTTCCGGCTTCAGCTGTCCTGAATGTGAACCATTCGCTTGCATCGGTGCCTGATCCGACACGGTATGCATAGGTGGTGGCCGGATTGAGGCCGGTGAACACCACGGAATGAAACCTTGCAGTTATTCCGTCAGCAGTGACATCCTGCCAGGTTCCGGTCACTGTCCTGGCAGAATCACCATGCAGCACGACAGGCAGATTTACGATGATCTGTGCCAGGCTTTCGGTGACGGTGGTGTC
>SBFZ01000004.1 GCA_006227095.1 Bacteroidota bacterium
AAGCTGAGTAACCTGCAATTCGGTTCATGTACGTCCTTGACTGGTCGACGGCAAAGATCTCCTCAACATTCTTGATGACTTCCTGGTACTCCTTGGCATAGAAGAGGGCGTTTACATACCTGATTTTGGCGGGTATGTTGCCCTGGGTCAGCTCGAGGTACTTTTCAAAGTATTTCTTTGAATCATTGAATCTTCCTGCCATTGAGTAGAGCTGTCCCAACTCCCTGTATGCAGGTGCGTAGTTCTGGTCGAGTGCTATTGCCTGCTCATAGTAGGGTATTGCAGCCATCAGGTTGCGTCCCTTTACATAGATGCTGCCGATTTTCATATTGGCGGCAGGCGACTGCAGATCCCAGTCCTGTGCGAGGTTGTAGTTCTTGATGGCCTTTGAGCCGTCATTTACAAGGATATAAATATCTCCGGCAATGATATATACCTCACTGTTTCTCGGATCGATTGAGATAGCCTCCCTGATGAAAGGAAGTGCCTTGGCTGTATCCACCTGGTCAAACCGGATATATGATTCGGCTATTTTAGCAAGGGCATAGGCATAAGCCTTTGGTTCCTTGATCTTGGTGACTTTCTTGTATGGTGGCAGGAGCCCTTTGGCCTTCATCCTCAGCTCTTCTGCCTTTGCATCCTCTCCGTTGTAGAATGCAACCTTTGCAAGCCCGATATGGTTCAGAGGATCGGTTGCATTGGCAGCAACACCCTGGTTGAATATGTCAGCAGCATCCTTCATTGCTATATTCAGCGCATTGGAGATTGTGTCAGCAAAATAGTTCAGCAGTGTGTTTTCTCCGTAATGGAAGAATATTGTGCTGTTTGATGGCTCATTTTTAATAAGTTGCTGGAACAGCGCCTCTGCTTTGTCATACTGTTCATTCTTTGTGAAAGTCCTTGCTTCATCGAGGGTCTGAGCCCTGAGCCCCGTGCCAAGGAACATGCAAAATACCGCTGCGGGCAGCAACGCGAGTTTAAAGCTTCTCTTAATCATCGTTATCAAGTTTAGTTACTCATTTTTTACCTGTATGATCCTGATTGGCATAGTTGCCGGAACAAGACCTGATTTCAGAATAATCCTTTGTCCCTTTTCTCCTGCTACAAAACTTACAAATCCCGAGCCAAGTCCTGTAAATGACTCTCTGGAATGCATATTCACCTCACGTACAAATGGATATGACTTGTCATAAATATGTCCCTGCAGGGGCAGGTAATAGGATGATCTGTCAATGTAAGGCTGCGAAATTGCAGCAACCTTTATCTTGTTCAGCAGGTTGAAACTCAGCGGATCATCCTCGTCACTGATCCAGTTAACGCTGACAATACCGAGGGCTCCTGGTGTCTGGGAGACATAGTCAATGACCTCCGGGTTGGATTTGACCGCATAGAAATTGGGAGCGAGTTGCTCCGGGAGTTCAAATTTTTCCCTGAAATATCTTATGTTACCTGACCTTACATTGTCAAAGACAATACTGATCGGCCCCAGGCGTGATGACGGGTTTACCTGTTTCCAGTCCGTAATGACCCCGGTGAAAATATCCTTTACATTCTCATATGAGAGAAGTGAGTCGGCATTGCTGCGGTGCAGTACAAGTGCAAGTGCATCATATGCCACAACTGTGGTACGGACCACGGTCTGGAGGTCCAGCAACACCTGCCGTTGTTCTTCTGTGGGAACCCAGGAAGAGGTTATTACCTTTACTGAATCATTCAGGAAGAAAGCCACAAGTTCATTCTCCGGCATGTAACGGGGTGTGATGGTCGCATAGGGGTAGAGTGCGGTAAAAGTATCAAGTTCAGCCTCGATGATCGGTTGAAACGAATCGTCAGCGGCAATCCGGATATTCCCTGATGTGGGGGTCTCCTTTAGTGCCGCAGTTCCCCTGTTTTTGCAGGCCGGCATCATGATAAGGATAGCCGTCAGGATCACTCCGGTTGCTGCTGCAGTGAGAGATTTTGTTCTGTTCATCGTTACTTTGCTTTTCAACTTGCTATGAGCCACAATATTAATAAATATCTTATTATCCATCGGGACTGATCAGGTAAAAATTACGTCAATCTCCCAATAATCTTTTTCAAACTTTGTGCCACCAAATAAATATGACCGTCTGACCATCCCTTTACCCCCCTGAATGCTGGGAAGATTATTCATTCTCCTTATCACCCCTGAAGAAACTGTCCCTTATTTTTTCGTATGATACAAAAACCCTGTAGATTGCATAAATGTACAGGGGGACAGCAAGCAGGATACGCATTGCCTTGTCAATTCTGAAAATATCCGTTGTAAGGACGAAGGTTGCCAGTCCGAAATAGAAGAAAACCATTACTGTTCCGAAGATCGCAAAGATCCTGTCATACATTCTGCTGCTGTTCATTGTGACAAGGTTAACCCGACAAATATATTATTTAAATCTTTTTTTGCTGCTGCTTAATGTTTTTTAAATAACAAAAAAAGAGAGCCGCATGTGCGGCCCTCTTTCGTGTGTAGCTTATGTTCCGTTATTTTGTTGCGGATTCAAGTCGTTTCATTATTGAGAAGATGAATGCTGCAGAAAGCAGGCAGCATACAATGAAGACTGTCCAGAGCTGCCAGAGCTCAACCCTGTCCCAGAGCTTGCTTCCCACGAACAGAAGCTTGTTCCCGGTTGCAGTAGCCAGAAGCCATCCTGCCTGCATCATACCCTGGAAACGCGATGGAGCAACTTTGGAGACAAATGAGAGTCCCATCGGGCTCAGGAAAAGTTCCGCCACCGTCAGTATGAGGTAACTGCTTATCAGCCAGTAGGGACTGACCCTCAGGGCTTCTGCGACAGGTGATCCGGCAAGTGATACCGGTGAGGGCAGCTTAACCGAAGAGAGCAGTACAACCATGAATCCAACAGCTGCAATTATCATCCCTATTCCGATTTTCCTGGGAGTTGAAGGCTCGATATTTTTCTTGTTGAGCCATGCGAAGACTCCCATTACCGGGAAGGTAAGGGCAACGATGAACAGCGGGTTGAATGACTGGAACACCTCTGGCTCAATCGAGTTCAGTGGGTTGGCCCCGGTCATAAAAAAGTACGCTGCTACAATTGCGGC
>SBFZ01000101.1 GCA_006227095.1 Bacteroidota bacterium
GATGCACTTTTCAGGGATAACGAAGTTTACCTGTCTGTGACCGGATTTTTCGATTTCCTCAGTATCAGAAATATCCCCAATGACAACTTTGATGCTGTAACCGGATTCTTCATCAGTCCCGAGGCCTCCTATACCATTGACCGGCCCGGGAATCAGATAATTTACGAAGGGCGTACCTGGCCGCTTGGGGATGGTGACCTTGTCAGGTCAGAGAGTGGCCTTTACCTCAGGCTTCCGTGGTATGGCAGGGTGTTCGGACTTGACTGCCGGTTCTCCCTTCGTGAGCTTACCGTAACCGTTGAAACAAAGCAGGAGCTCCCCCGGATCCGGGAGATGAAGCTTGCCGAAATGAGGGCCGGGATGACGCGCCTGAAAGGGGAGATACAGGTTGACACCACAGTGGAAAGAAGCTATCCCGGTTTTCGTTTCGGGATGGCAGACTGGTCAGTATACGCAATTGAACAGCCCGGGGCAGTATCACAGGCCAGGCTCAACCTCTCCCTGGGCTCTGTCATTGCCGGCGGAGAGGCCACGGCTTCACTCAATTATTATACGGGTGATCCTTTCCTGGAAAAGCAACAGTATTATCTCTGGCGTCATGTAAACAATGACCGCACCTTTCTGCGCCAGGTCATGGCCGGAAAGATAAACACCCAGGCCACAGCGTCAATATATGATCCTGTAATCGGGATCCAGCTGACCAATACACCTACCACCTTCAGGCGCTCCTTCGGGACATATACCCTCACTGACCATACCGAACCGGGGTGGACCGTGGAACTATACGTGAACAATGTGCTTGTCGATTATGTCAAGGCAGACGCCTCGGGGTTCTTTACCTTCGAGGTTCCGCTGGTATACGGGAACACCATGGTCAGGCTTAGATTCTACGGCCCGTGGGGCGAGGAACGGACCAGGGAGCAGAGCCTTACGATACCGTATAACTTCATTCCCCACAGGGAGCTGGAATACACTGTCAGTGCAGGAGTTGTGGAAGACTCGGTGTGGAGCCGGTATTCAAGGGCAGCTCTCAATTACGGCGCCACCAGGTTCCTGACCCTGGGGGGAGGAGCTGAATATCTTTCATCCGTCACGGCAACACCGGTGATGCCGTTTGTGAATGCCTCTCTCAGGCTGCCCGGAAACGTTCTTCTATCTGGAGAATATACCCACGGCGTACGTGCCCGGGGAAGATTGTCATACCGCTTTCCGTCCAACATACAGATGGATCTTGACTATATCCGGTATGACAGGAACCAGAAGGCCATCAGCTACAACTACCTTGAAGAGCGGCGGGCCGCACTGTCCATACCGCTGAGGATCAAGAAATTCACCGCCTATTCCAGGATGTCATACTACCAGATTGTGCTTCCTGCCGCAAATTACAGTACCGCCGAATGGCTGATTGCCGGATCACTCCTGGGAGTCAATACCAACCTGACCACCTATGGCATCTTTGCCGGAGAAAACGACCCCAGTATTTACAGCATGCTTTCTCTTGCCATCAGGCTTCCCGGGGAGTTCCTGATTATGCCCCAGGGACAGTACAGCTATACAGACAGTAAATTTATGACGGCAAAGCTGGGTCTTGAAAAAAGGGTGTTTGAACGGGGATACATAAATCTTTCCTTTGAGAGGAACTTCCGGCACAACATCTCCATGGGTGAAGTGGGGGTACGGTATGACTTCTCCTTTGCCCAGACCGGCCTTTCCGCAAGACAGACAAACAGGCAGGCAACCTTTGTGCAGTACGCCAGAGGCAGCCTCATCAATGACCGTCCCACGCGCTGGCTGAAGGCTGACAACCGGACAAATGTGGGCAGGGGAGGGATTTCAATAATTGCTTTCCTTGACCTTAACGCCAACGGCCTGCGTGACAGCGGCGAACCAAAGGTACCCGGGCTTAATGTCAGGTCAAGCAGTGGTACCCTTGAACGGAATGAAAGAGACTCAACAATCCATATCACGGGGCTCGAACCATATGTGAAGTATTTCCTTGAGATTGACGAAAGCAGCTTTGAGAACATCTCATGGCGGCTTGAAAAGAAATCATATGCAGTGGTTGCTGACCCCAACATGCTCAAACTGATTGAAATTCCCATTTTTGTAAGGGGAGAGGCCACTGGTACTGTTTCAGTTGAGGAAAACGGAGCCAGGAGAGGCCTTGGCCGTATCATCGTCAGTTTCCGCAACAGTGCCGGTGTTGTTGCCGGACGCTCACTGACTGAGGAGGATGGCTATTTCAGCTACTTCGGCCTGGCACCGGGGCGGTACCAGGTACGGGTTGACTCTTCTCAGCTGCGCAGGCTGGGACTTATTTCCGAACCTGATTCGATTGTGTTCAGCATCATGAGCAACAGCGAGGGCGATTATATTGAAGGTCTTGACTTTGCACTCAGGAAATCTGAGATTGCCACCGAAGATGTCATCATGCCGGATACAGCTGCCGTGGCTGACCTTGATCTTGCCCCCGGTATCCATGCCGGAACAGATACACTTGTAATAACTCCTCCTGTTGCGGTTCCAACGGACACCACAAAGGTTACTCCGGAAAAACCGGTCCCGGTTGTGGAGAAAGACACCTCTTACCTTGTCATACACGAGGTCACACGTGAACTTGTTACGATAACGGAAGACTATTATGCTGTGCAGTTCGGGGCATTCCGGAATAAGCTCTATGCCGAAATAATGAAGAATAATGTCGAACGGGCTCTTGACAAGAATGTTGAGCTCTTCGAGGAAGACGGATTCTGGAAGGTTCGGATTACCGGTTTCAGTGACCGCGCAGACCTTGAGAAATACATACCTGTAATACATGATCAGGGTATCACCGAGGTATGGGTGATAACCAACAGGGCTGTAAGGGGTGAATGGTTAACCACCACAAAGGAAGATTCACTTGCAGTGGTGAAGGAAACAGTCATTGAAGAACCGGTTCCGGTGGTAATTGCAGGAACGACTGTACAGCTGGGAGCCTTCGGTACCCTTGAGGAGACGAATGCAATGAGCGACAGGCTTCTTGCTGCCGCAGAAAAACTTGTGACTATCCGCAATGAGGGAGGTCTGTTCAAGGTACAG
>SBFZ01000399.1 GCA_006227095.1 Bacteroidota bacterium
TACCCGCCGCAGTGATCCAGGCTATGTCAAGCTCAAAAATGACCAGTTTCGGATCACTTTGCTCCAGAAGCAAATCATATGGAATCCGGCCTTCGGTCTCTTTGAATTCTACCTGGTGATTATGAAATCCGAAAGTAATGCCTGCCTTCCGGCACCTTTCCCCTGCCTTGTTGAAGAATTCAGCTGCACGCTTGTAACCGTCAAGACTGCTGCTCAGGTCACCGGGGAGAGATGGCAGGATTATATATTTCATTCCCGCCTCTGCAGCATCATCTATCATCTTTTCATAGTTATCGGGATTGAGACCGCTATGTGAGCTCATGGGCTCGAGGCCGTTCTTCTTTGCCAGTTTCCCGAATTCCTTCGGCTTCATCCCGTAAAACTTTCCATCACGATGATCAGCAGCTTCAAGCCAGTTATAACCGATCTTTGCCACCGCTGCAAGCGCTCCGGCTGCATCCTTGCCCATTTCATCACGGATGGTGTAAAGCGCCAGACCGGTTTTCCCGGAAGGTTTGCCTGATGCCATTATATTATCGCCGATCAGCGGCATGGCAGCCACTACAAGGGCTGATCTCCTCAGAAAGTCTCTTCGTGTACTCATTGTTCAAGATTCAGGTTAAACGGATATGGAACTCTTCCCCTACCGCTAAAGGCGATTGTGGAGAAACAAAATTAGCATTAAATTTATAAGTTCAAATAGTTATCGGGAATGAGGCTGTGGGAGAAAAAACAGGGAGATGCCCTCAGATGCCGGATATGCCCTCATAATTGTCTCCTTGGAGACGGGGAGAGAGGCATTTGCGGTGCCAGGGAAAACCGGCAGGGAAAGATAGACCTCATCACCTCAGGTTTTATCTCCGGTTATGCCCTTGACCCCATCGAGAAAAAGCCACTGTACCATTTTCACCCCGGCTCCATGATCCTCTCAGTGGGGTCATATGGCTGCAACCTGAGCTGTGACTTCTGCCAGAACTTTCATATTTCCCAGAACGTAACCCTCGGGCAGTCACGCCACATAGAACCGGCCGTACTTGTCAGGCAGGCCGCCCTGACCCGCGGGAATGCAGGAATTGCATATACATACAATGAACCGGTTATATGGTATGAATTCGTGACAGAAACCGCAAGGCTTGCCGCCGCAGAGGGGCTGACCAACGTAATGGTAACCAACGGGTACGTTAATCCGGGGCCGCTGGAGGACTATATCCGCGTAATTGATGCCTTTAACATTGACCTGAAGGCATTCAGCAATGAATTCTACAGGAATTACACAGGCGCTACCCTCAAACCCGTACTTGACTCAATAAAAGCAATTGCTCTTTCCGGGAGGCACCTTGAGATTACCACCCTGATCATACCGGGCCTTAATGACTCCCCTGAAGAGATGAAACAGGAAGCGGAATGGATAGCTGAAAATGCAGGTACTGGAGTGCCCCTGCACCTGAGCCGCTATTTTCCCATGTACCGCAGGAGCACTTCTGCCACTCCGGCCGAAACGATCCTTGCATTAAGGGAGATAGCGGAAGAATATCTTGATTATGTTTATACAGGGAATATGGGATCAGATGATGGTGGCAGCAACACCATATGCCCTTCATGCGGGACTGTTGCCATCAGAAGGTCAGGATACAACATAAAAATCACCGGGTTGACCGATGATGGCAAATGTATGAATTGCGGCCGGCAGATTATTGAAACAGAACTGAACCAGGCTGATCCTGTTTGAAAATCAGCATAATTGTTTATTGATTCCGGCCGCCCCTGCAAACTGGCTGCCCGTTAAAAATGCCTCACAGGCATTTTATTTATGCTCGCCCCTCTACTGCTTCGATATGGCACTTAGCCTCTCAAAGTATCCGTTAACCTTCTCGAACAAATCCTTGCGGAGTGAACCGTAATATTGCCTGACGATTACCGGATTGTCCTTTCCGTCAGGGTGGTTTGCCCTGTCAATGAATTCATTGCGCATAGCCACAGCTTCCTCAATCAGATCCTGGACCTCCGCTTTCTTTGGTCCGTCATGAAGACTGGTAAACATGAAACAGTCAGAGATCAATTCAAAGAAGAGATAGTCAATGTCCTTTTTCAGACTTTTTAAACTTGCCATGGTTATTGGTTTTGCTGCAAAGATATGGATTAATCTGCTTTGTTCCTCAATATGTATTCACTGATACTTTCTTCAACCAGCCGGACATATGCCTTGCGCAATCTTTCAATAAGCGGGTCAGACGCATCAAACCTCTGGTTTTCAATTGACTTTACTGCAAGGACCATGGGCGAAGTACCGGTAATGAATGATGACCTGTACACCCCCGTCCCGGTTTCCTTAACTGCCTTATAGATAAGGGAGATCCCCTCCTGTCTGATAATTCCGGTCACATATCTCCTGGTGATGCCTGACAGAACCATGCTGTCAGGAGCCGTATGAACTGCGCCTTCCTCTGTGATAAAAAAGACATTTGACCTGCTTCCTTCTGTTATAAATCCCTCACGGTTCACCAGGATGGCTTCATAGGCATTCCTTCTTGAGAGTTCCTCATTGACAGTGTTTCGCAACCTGCTGTTCAGCATCTTAACCCCCGGATCAAGTCTTTCTGCATGATAAATGACCAGAGGCACACCCTCACTTACCATCTTTTCCGTCGGGTAAAAGGATGGAACATAACAGATATGCACGGAATATTCCCTTGCAGTAAAGGTGACAGTTACCCTTACGTTTATCTCATCGTGATGCTCGCTTGCAACAAGAGCAATCAGTCCCTGCCTTACTTCCTCCGCAATATCTTCCGCGAGATCAAACCTGGTCGAAATGCCTGCCCTGAGCCTGTCCATGTGATCATCAAAAAAAATGGGAATTCCCTTCCGTGTCCTTATCACCTCGTAGAACGAAACATCACCTGCCGGTATCTCCCCGCCGCCTGATACGGGAATGATTGATCCGTCAAGATAACAGAAGCTTCCTGCACATTCCATGATGGTATATTTTATATCAAAATTATAAATAATCCTGACCCTCTGGAAAAGTAATTATCTTAGTGCCTTTATGCTGGAATGTATGCCGTTATCGACATAGA
>SBFZ01000152.1 GCA_006227095.1 Bacteroidota bacterium
GGGTTGAGAAATTCTATCTCTTCTTCGACTGGCCCTTTGCCATTTTCAAACGGAAGTTTGGAGAGACGGAATACGGAGTTGGAATGATTCCGTTAGGCGGGTATGTGAAGATATCAGGCATGATAGATGAGTCAATGGACCGTGAGCAGATGAAACTGCCTCCCCAGCCATATGAGTTCAGGTCAAAGAAGGCCTGGCAAAGGCTTATGATAATGCTTGGCGGAGTCTTTTTCAACTTCATCTTCGCCATGCTTATCTATGTGGGCGTACTCAGCCTGTGGGGAGAGACATATCTCTCTGCCTCCAACGTGAAGTACGGAATTCTTGTTGACTCCACCGGCTATGCCATGGGGTTGCGCAATGGCGACAAGATAATCTCTGTTGACGGAGAGCCGGTTGATAATTTCTATGCCATCATCCCTGACATTCTGCTGAATGAGCGCAAGGTAATAACCGTTGAGCGTGAGGGTACATCGGTTGATATTCCTGTGGCGCGGGAATTCATTCCTGTCCTGCTGAAGAACCCTGACATAATCGATGCAAGAATACCTTTCGGCCCGTTCATTATTTCTGAGGTTGCCGGTGAATCACCCGCTTCTGCTGCAGGATTGGCTGTGGGTGATGAGATCCTGGCCCTCGATGGTAATCCCTTCATGTGGTATGATGAATTCCAGTCTTACCTTGCAACACACAGGGCAAAACCGGTTACCGTGTCAGTAAAGAGGGGAGAGGAACTGAAAGACATCAGCGTTACAACCACCGAGGCCGGCGTGCTCGGGGTTTACCGGGAAGTGGCAAATATCCTCGAGTTAAGCACAAGACACTATAATTTTTTCGAAGCCATACCGGCAGGGATATCGAAGGGATGGAAGACAACCGGTGATTATCTCAAGCAGTTCAAACTGATATTCGCAAAGGATACCAAAGGGTACGAATCACTCGGCGGGTTTATAACCATCGGAAGCATTTTCCCGGGGAAATGGAACTGGCAGTCGTTCTGGAACCTTACCGCATTCCTCTCACTGATACTCGCAGTAATGAACATTCTTCCGATTCCGGCACTTGACGGCGGGCATGTGATGTTCCTGATATTCGAGGTTGTAACAGGCAGGAAACCAAGTGACAAGTTCATGGAATATGCACAGATCGCTGGCATGATTATCCTTCTTGCGCTGCTCATTTTTGCCAATGGAAATGATATACTCAAGCTTATCAGAAAATGATAATTGCCTTGAAGTGAACAACGGATGGGAAAGAATTTATACATTTGCATAAATAAAAATCACTGAGAAATGGGAAAGATCGGACCTCTTGAAATAATCCTGATACTTGTGGTTGTTGTACTGCTTTTCGGCGGAAGGAAGATTCCCGAGCTGATGAAAGGGATTGGGCAGGGGCTTAAGGAGTTTAAGAAAGCCAAGGACACAGCCGACGCTGATACCGACAAGAGTGCCGGTAAGGATAACTGATATCCTGAATAAGAGTTATATTTAAGCCTGCATGAGAGTGCAGGCTTTTTGTTTCATATAAGAATTTATCATGAGAAGATATTCAATTTATCTGTTGCTGATGCTGCCGTTTGTTGTTTCCTGTGGTGACTCATCCGTCACGAGGACACTTCCGAACGTAACCGGCACTACCGGCGACGTGCTGGTGGTCATGGACAAGTATATGTGGGATGGCAGTCCCGGGCGTGCCGTAAGGGATTATGTCAGCCCGTTGCTGCTGGGTCTGCCTCAGCCTGAAACGGCATTCACCCTGATGCCGGTGAATCCTGAAGGCTTCCGTGACATTTACGTTGCCCACAGGAATGTCATTCTTACAAAGATTGAGGCAGGTTCAGCGGATCCGGTTATAAACTATGCCCGCAACAGGTGGGCTGAGACACAGCTCGTGGTAACAGTGACCGCAGCTGACACGGCATCCCTGGCAGCCTTTATCAGGGAGAAGGGAGAAGAGATAAGGAGAAGTATCAATGCCGTCGAGCGGGAGAGGCTTACAGACTGGCTGACCAATTCTGCCGGGAAGGAGAGGAGTATATTGTCAGCCGAAGGCAGCAAGTGGGAGCTGGTAATGCCTGCAGGATGGAAGAGTGATTTCAATCGTGAAGGGATCATGATGATATCTGCCGAAACTCCTTCCACGACACAGACGATAATGGTATCTGTCACTGATCGTACCGCATCCAGGATCGGATGTATCGAGCTTGCCGATTTCACCCAGAAAAGGATGTCAGAGGAGGTGAAGGGCCCTGACGGAGGTTCATTCATGGTCATTGAGCAGAAGGTGCCGGTAAGTTGCCGTTCATTCAGGCGCAGTGCAACTGATTTCATAGAGATGCGGGGTCTGTGGACTCTTGAAGGGGGATTCATGGGCGGCCCGTTCATCTCCTACGCGTTTATTGACTCTGCCACCACCAGGGCAGTGGTTGTCACCGGTTTCGTTTATGCCCCGAGGGAGGACAAAAGAGAACTGCTCCGCCAGGTTGAGGCGCTGATGTATACGGTAAAAAAGCAGCAGGAATAGGAATCAGGGGCTCTGCGATACGGATACAATGTTTAACGGCCTGTTTTTTAATAAAACTAGTGCCTATTGAGACTGTCCTCCCCTGCAATCAGGCTGCTTTCCGCCGGCTGGCGGATCGCCCCTCTACTGCCTACTGCCCACTGCCTACTGCCTATTCTACAGGAACATACCGCTGATCCCGCCTGACAGGTATGAATCCTGCCTCACGGATAATCTGCTGCATCGACTCCGGGTTGACGCGGAATGGTTCGCCGGCTGCACTCACAACGTTTTCCTCTATCATCACTGACCCCAGGTCATTTGCCCCGCAGTGAAGTGATATCATTGCAGTCTCCCGGCCTACCGTGAGTATTGAAGCCTGGATGTTCTTTATATTGTCGAGCATCAGTCTGCTGATTGCAATAAGCCGCAGGTATTCTGACGCTGTCACCGTGCTGCGGATGCCATCCTTCTCTGCCAGCTTCGTACCCCGGTCCATGAACGGCCACGGTATGAATGTGATGAACCCGTCATGGCCCTCCGGCGTGGCATCCTGAGGTTTGCGGAGCA